>NZ_VILC01000006.1:34709-36490 GCF_009712065.1 Aphanizomenon sp. UHCC 0183
CACCCTACTCAATAAGTTATGTGCATATTTTATCTCTTGTAGGGTCCCATACAAACGCAAAAATAGAGTATTAGGGGGTTGACAAATGATTTTGGATTTGTTATCATGAAACCGATAAGGAAGAACTATCTTCCAAAAATCTGTTCAATTCCCCCAAACCGCTGACAATGAAGTAGGCGGTTGTGTTTTGTGCAAAAAAAACAGATAGTTTTCATCAATCTGATTTTTCCAAAAAATCACCCACTTGATCACAAAACTGTTAAAATTCGTAGATTGAAGTCCATATATTATTGATTCTGAAACCACCATATCATGAGCATTAACGAAGTATTTATGCCGGCGCTGAGTTCCACCATGACCGAAGGCAAAATTGTCTCCTGGGTCAAATCGCCGGGAGATAAAGTAGAGAAAGGCGAAACGGTGGTGGTTGTCGAATCAGATAAAGCTGATATGGATGTAGAAACCTTCTATGAAGGATATCTCGCCCATATTATTGTTCCTGCCGGTGAAACCGCACCAGTCGGCGCAGCGATCGCTTATATCGCCGAAACAGAAGCAGAAATAGCCACAGCCAAGTCCCTAGCCAACGCAGATAACGCTGCTGCCCCCTCGACACCTGCCCCCATACCAGTTGCAGTTGCCGCAGTTGCCTCCCCTGTTACCGCATCTCAAAATGGTTCTAACCATGAACCGGGCAGAGTCGTAGTTTCACCCCGCGCCCGTAAACTAGCCAAAGAACTCAAAGTAGATTTAAATACCCTCACAGGTAGCGGTCCCTACGGTCGCATTGTCGCTGAGGATGTAGAAGTTGCAGTTGGTAAAGTTCAGCCAATTGCTACCCCTGTTGTCACTGCCGCCCCAGTACCAGTACCAGTACCAGTAACCGCCCCAGCACCTGTGCCTGTAGCCGCACCAACAGCAGCACCAATAGCAGCACCAATAGCAGCACCAGTAGTTAGTAGTGCTGTTCCCGGTCAAGTAGTACCATTCACTACCTTACAAAATGCCGTAGTTCGGGGTATGGTAGCCAGTCTATCCGTACCTGTGTTCCGTGTCAGTTACACAATTAGCACCGATGGACTTGATAAACTTTACAAACAAATTAAGTCTAAAGGCGTAACAATGACCGCGCTACTAGCCAAAGCTGTAGCCGTGACATTGCAAAAACACCCCATCCTCAATGCCAGCTACTCAGACCAAGGAATTGTCAATCATCCTAATATTAACGTTTCCGTCGCCGTAGCCATGGATGATGGTGGTTTAATCACACCCGTTTTACAAAATGCAGATGCAGTTGATATCTACTCTTTATCTCGCAACTGGAAATCCTTAGTAGAACGCGCTAGAGCTAAACAACTACAACCAGTAGAATACAACAGCGGTACTTTCACCCTCTCCAACTTAGGAATGTTTGGTGTAGATACCTTTGATGCCATTTTACCGCCCGGACAAGGTTCTATTTTAGCCATTGGTGCATCACGTCCCCAAGTAGTTGCTACACCTGATGGATTATTTGGTGTCCGTCAACAAATGCAAGTTACAATCACCTGTGATCATCGCATTATTTACGGCGCTGATGCTGCCGGCTTCTTGCAAGACTTAGCGAAGTTGATTGAAACCAATCCTCAGTTTTTGACAATGTAAGAGACTATACTCAAAACGTTTAGGACATGGACTTTTGTAAAATCACGAAAAACCTAGATTTGTAGGGGTAAAGCAAAAGCTTATTGGTGTCAACTTAATGTAAAACATCTATCCCGCAAAGAACTCAATTCGTCTCG
>NZ_VILC01000006.1:36761-94548 GCF_009712065.1 Aphanizomenon sp. UHCC 0183
GAGAGAAGTCGGGGATCTAAAAAGAGGATCTATAAAAAATATAAACATATACAAATTACAGATTCTAAGAACTAACATTAAAACAAACAATTAATTAAAAACTGGTGTGTTATGACCATTAAAAAAGAATTCAACAGCTTTGAAGAAATGCTATCTGGTTCAGATGTACCCGTATTGGTAGACTTTTATGCTGACTGGTGTGGTCCTTGTCAAATGATGGTGCCAATTTTAGAACAAGTCAACAGTCAATTGAAAAACCGTTTGCGGATTGTCAAGATTGATACGGAAAAGTATACAGAATTAGCCAGCCGATACGGGATTGCGGCTTTACCAACCTTGGTACTATTTAAGCAAGGACAGCCTGTAGATAGAATTGAAGGTGTTGTGCAAGCACCACAATTAGTACAACATCTGCAAGCAAAGCTTTAACCTTTAAAATAGTTACTGTCTTCAATTAGAGATGCCAAATCCCGCGTCTCTATGACAGCGGTTTTCCGTGTATTTCTTCCTTTGCCCCTTTGTATCTACCCCTGCGGGATCTCTAAGAGAGATTGTGCGAAACAAAATCATGAAATTGATTCTGGAAAATCCACGCTATCTTGAATAAAGAATATCCAAGGAGTGCATCTTTATAATGAAAGGCAAACAAGTTTTACTTACAGGTGGCACAGGGGGACTCGGTTTAGGTGTCACACCCGCAGTTATCGCCCAAGGTGCAGATGTAACTATTCCTTATCGTAATCCTCAAGATGTAGAGCGGCTCAAAGGAATTATTTCGCCGGCGGATTTTGCGAGAATTCATTTTATTCCTGCTAATTTGGAAGATGAAGCCTCAGTAGAGAAACTGGTCAGCCGCATGACAAAAGTGGATGTGTTAATTCATTTAGTTGGTGGTTTTTCTATGGGAAAAACTCACAAATACAGCTTTGATGATTGGAAACAGCAAATAGACTTAAACTTAAATACAACTTTTTTAACTTGTAAATATAGCCTTGAAAGTATGCTGGAAAATGGTTATGGGCGTATTGTGACTGTAGGTTCTCGCGCTGGTGCTGAACCTGCGGCAAATTTAGCGGCTTATTCTGCGGCAAAAGCTGGGGTAATAGCCTTAACAAAAGCGATCGCTCATGAAACCAAAAATACTAATATTACAGCTAATACCATTCTTCCCAGTATCATTGATACTCCCAGCAATAGAGCCGCTATGGGTGCAGAAAACGCTGATAAATGGGTAAAACCCGAATCTATCGCCCAAGTTATCTGCTTCTTAGCCTCAGAAGCAGCTATTGATATTCGTGGCGCAGTCATTCCCGTTTATGGTAGTTTGTGAAATAAACCACGACTGAGAAAGAGAACGATTATGAGAGTGGTATCTGTTTGTTACTCAGCAGGTATCACTTATAATTATTATTTAAAGCGATCGCAATTGACTTTTTCCGAGAATTTGCGGTAATCTTTCATTAAGACTAAAACTGTGGAAGTTCAGTTGGATAATCGAAATTTTAAAAGCTAAAATACAGGTATTACTTAACTACAACTTAGTATGAAATTCAATGTTACGATTGATCGAGATGAAGATGGTGTCTGGATGATTGAATGTCCTAGTATTCCTGGTTGCATTAGTCAGGGAGCGACAAAAGAAGAGGCTTTAGAGAATATTCAAGATGCAATTTTTGCTTGCTTGCAGGTTAGGGCAGAGATTGGCTTGCCATTGACTATTGAAACTAAACAAGTAGAAGTCTTAGTATAGTTATGGCATCAAAACTACCTGGTCTGAGTGGACAAGAAGTAAGTAGGTTGACGTTGAAAATTGTCGTTATAGCAAGGCAAGAGGCAAGAGGCAATAGTAAAGAAGTTTTCAGCGATTTTACGTTTCTTTACACAGTTTGGTTTTATTGTGTTCACCTACTTAGTTCGTACCTTTGAAAAGCTGGGCTGGCGATTTGCACGCCAAAGTGCAAGTCATATAATTTTGGTCAAAGAAGGTGAAATGGTAACTTTGTCTGTTCCTGATCATCATGAGGTGGCAAAAGGGACTTTACGCGGTCTGATACGAACTGCTGGGTTAACAGTAGAAGAATTTATTGCCAATGTTTAAATATATTGTATGTATTATTTGTAGTATTGGCGATCGCTACGCTGACCTTCTGAATCGCCTAAGCTCCCATTAGAATCCTTAACACCCAGTTTAAATTTCTAGATTTGTAGAGATTAAAATCATGGCGCGATCGCATATCTCTTGACGGTTGACTAGTTTGGCTAACTCATGGGGTTCATAGCGTCCTTCTTCAACCTCTAAGGAGGCGCGATCAACTGCTTCTGTATAAGCTTCAGAAATTGCTAGGCTTAATTCATCGGTATTGAGGTATGTTCCGCCAGCTTTACGTCGCTGGTTTTTGGTTTGGATACCGCGTATAGAGTTGCGAATTGATAGCTCCCACGATTTCGTAGTGCGATTTTCTGCTTTTTGCTTGATTAGATGCATGAGCAGAATTACTGCATAGCTACGAATGTTGTTGATTTTATCGTCTCTGCTCATTTCTTCTAATTCGTCAACAATTGCCAAAGCTCCAGTCATATCACCTTTAAGTAGTAATTCCCTTAATGTCAAAAGTTCTTCCATATCTTTAGTGATGTGAGAATGAGATATATAGTAGTTATAGCATTAGTTACTATATCCATTAAGAGGCGATCGCTACTCTGAACTTTGGATCGCCTACATTAAACTTTAGAAGAGAGAAGAATCAGGCGATCGCACTCCAAAACACATCAAATCATTCGAGAATGTTTATTGTTGGATGGAATAGCAATCGCCTTTGGCAAAATTTAGCAGATAATTAACAGACGTAAAATTACTAAGAATTAGATCGAGATTTAACTTTAGATCAATTCATCAAATGGCTTGACAAAAAGTAAGGTTATGCAATGATTTACCTCTATAAATTTTACCGCAACTGCGATAGGATTATTATAGGTTGGGTTTACAAAACGAAGGAAGTGCAAATGTCCACAGAACAAGAGATAAAAAATGCCATAACAAGACTCACGTTTTTACAACTTCATATTCAAAATTTTGCGAAGCAGTCTTTCAGTGATCTGTCATTTCAAATTGAGGTAGTTGTGAAGGACTTACTCAATGTTCTGGAAAATGCAGACTACGTGAACGTGAATAGAATTAAGCATAACCATCCAGCGATTGATTTATTAGATGAAAAACAACGTATTGCAATACAGGTAACCACTGATGCCAGTATGCCTAAAGTGAAGCATACACTCGAAATGTACAAGAAACATAGTATGGCTTACGACAAACTCATTATCTTGGGGTTCATCAAGAAAACAAATGCTAAATCTCCTTCTCCTTTCGCTAAAATTGTTGGGATCGAATATCTACTGGACAAAATAAAGAGTTCTAACTATGAAACAATTCAAAAAGTAAATGATATATTGCAGAGAGAGATTCCTTTGCATCTCTTGAATCCCCTTGATGACGTTATGTGTCTCGAAATTGTGCTAGGAATAATTGATAGAAATGCTGTCCGAGATTTGACCCGGAGTGAGGGTGACTATGGCGATATGGTAGTTGGCCTGAAAAAGATTAAGGAGGTCATCCATACTGGAAGAATTTATGGGAAGTCAATAAGAGCTAAATCTCTATCGGAGTATCAACCTGATATCAGGGAAAAGTTAGAGGAAATTGAATTCTCAATATCGAAAATAATCCAAATATATAATAGAGCGAAGAATCAGTCCAGTAGTCCCACCTTTATTTTTCTGGATTCCAGAGAACGGCAAGATATTGATGATTGTAAGCAAGAAATAGCAGACCTTGCAAATCAGTTAGCAAAAGATCAAGGCATAAATAAGGAGATCAAAGTTGGGTGAAATCTAGTATGTTAATTTTGATGAAACTTCCCTGTTTTTAGTTCATGCAAATTTTGTGTTTATCTGAACGCAAAGTCCATGTAGGATAGGGTTTTACCCGAAATAGATACCAGAGATTTTAGATGAATTTTTACCTCCTCAAAAGGCACAGAATTAACACACTAGGTGAAACCTAACATCTATATCAACCTGATGCTTTAAATCCGTTGAGTGCGATAGCGAAGCGCTCCGTAGGAATCGCTTATTTCCGGCATAAATGTCCGAATTGTCTAACAAAAGAAGTTTTAATCCTGTTAATCCTTAAATCCTGGACATCCTGATTCAGACAATAATCTTAATTTACAATCTCCTAATTCCCTGTTCCAACCCCTCACATACACCCGTGAGAAAATCTAAATCCAATGTAGCAATAGTATCACTAGCCTTGTGATAATGTGGATTTCGCATAAACGCCGTATCCGTCACCATAATTGCCGGATAACCTTGATCCCAAAAAGGTGCATGATCACTTAAGCGAGTTTGGGGAACTAATAAACCGCGATTTGGTGCTGGTAGCCATTGACTAGGTATACCAACTTTGTGAATACTTTTACTTAAACTAATTAAATCACCCAAAGTCTTTAAATTGCCAATTAAAGCTATAAAATCACCACGATTTGGGTAAAATAACTCTAAAGGAAATGGGTATTTTTGAGAACCAGGAGTAGAATCCCGATATCCCAACATTTCCAAAGATATCATCAAGCGAAGAGGTTGCTTTTGTTCGCGCAACAAAGCTGCATAATCTGCGCTACCCAACAACCCATATTCTTCCATATCAAAAGCCACTAGCCGCAAAGGATATCTAGCGGGTTTCTCGGCAAAACTCCTGGCAAATTCTAATAAAACCGCCACACCCGTTGCATTATCATCAGCCCCAACAGTTCCTAATACACCATCATAGTGAGCGCCAATTAAAATAGGTGGTAAATCTGCCTTTTGTTTTGTGGTTGCAGCGGGTAAATTTAAAATTAGGTTTTTACAGGTTTTGCCTCTGACTTCAAAGGTGTGGATTTCCACACTTCCCCATTGTCCTAATTGCTGGCGAATGTATTCTTGAACAAAGAAATGTGCCGCACTGTCCATGTATGGGTTGCGTTCTCTCGCTACTTCCTGAAGATGGTTTTCTAACCGCTGTTTTAAATTCAAAGTGGATAAAAATAATATGTAATGGGGAAGAGTAAAGATAAATATTTCCTTTTCCAACTGACCACTGACAACTGACAACTGACAACTGACTGAAAATGCTATCCTAGTTTAGCAAGTAGCACCGCTGTTGCTAAAATACCGCTTAATGATGACTATTATATTATTGGATTGTTGACCTGATTTAGCACCAAGCTAAAAGCAGTATTATTATATCATTATAAATTTACAAAACACGCAACAGGAGACGAGTAACGCATGGGCAAGGTAGTTGGCATCGACTTGGGTACAACCAACTCAGTAGTCGCCGTCATGGAGGGTGGCAAGCCGGTGGTGATTGCCAATGCAGAAGGAATGCGAACAACCCCCTCCGTCGTTGGCTTTAGTAAAGAAGGGGAAAGGGTTGTGGGGCAAATGGCCAGACGGCAAACCGTCCTTAATCCCCAAAATACCTTTTTTGCGGTAAAACGCTTCATTGGGCGCAAGTATGGGGAATTAAACCCAGATTCTAAGCGCGTACCTTACACTATCCGTAAAGATGAAGTTGGCAATATTAAAGTTGCCTGTCCTCGGCTGAATAAGGAATTTTCTCCAGAAGAAATTTCAGCTATGGTGCTGAAAAAATTAGCTGATGATGCTAGTCGTTATTTGGGTGAACCTGTTACCGGGGCTGTCATTACTGTTCCGGCTTATTTTAATGATTCCCAACGCCAAGCTACCCGTGACGCGGGCAGAATTGCTGGTTTAGATGTGTTACGAATTCTCAACGAACCCACAGCGGCATCTTTGGCTTACGGATTAGATCGAGGTTACACAGAAACTATTCTCGTGTTTGATTTAGGTGGGGGAACTTTTGATGTGTCCTTGCTGGAAGTAGGTGACGGCGTATTTGAGGTTAAAGCTACTAGTGGAGATACTCAACTTGGTGGCAATGATTTTGATAGAAAAGTAGTTGATTGGTTGGCGGAACAGTTTTTAGAAGCAGAGGGTGTAGACTTAAGACGCGATCGCCAAGCTTTGCAACGGTTAATGGAAGCCGCAGAAAAGGCGAAAATTGAACTTTCGGCGGTTAGTGTCACCGATATTAATTTACCCTTCATTACAGCTACTGAGGACGGGCCAAAACACCTAGAAACTCGCCTGACGCGATCGCAATTTGAAGGTTTATGTGTAGACTTATTGAGTAGAATCAGAACACCAGTCAAACGGGCGTTAAAAGATGCCGGACTTTCTCCTGTAGATATTGAAGAAGTCGTATTAGTTGGTGGTTCTACGAGAATGCCCATGGTGAAACAGCTAGTTCAAGACTTAATTGGCATTGAACCTAATGAAAACGTCAATCCTGATGAAGTCGTCGCTGTGGGTGCAGCTATTCAGGGCAGTATTCTGGCTGGTGAACTTAAAGATGTTCTCCTCTTAGATGTCACACCCCTATCTATGGGCTTAGAAACCATCGGTGGTGTAATGAAAAAACTCATCCCCCGGAATACAACCATCCCAGTCCGTCGTTCTGACATTTTTTCTACTTCTGAAAATAACCAAAACAGTGTAGAAATTAATGTAGTGCAGGGTGAAAGGGACATGGCTACAGATAACAAGTCCTTGGGACGGTTTAAACTCTATGGTATTCCCCCAGCACCAAGAGGTATTCCTCAAGTTCAAGTATCCTTTGATATTGATGCTAATGGGATTCTCCAGGTAACGGCACTAGATCGTACCACTGGCAGGGAACAAAGCATTACTATTCAAGGCGCTTCTACTTTGAGTGAGTCAGAAGTTAACCGGATGATTCAGGATGCTCAAAAATACGCCGATGTTGACAGAGAACGGAAAGAACGAGTTGAAAAACGTACCCGTGCCGAAGCGTTAATATTACAAGCAGAACGGCAACTGCGAGAAGTGGCTTTGGAAATGGGAATGCAATTTGCCCGTAACCGTCGTCAACGCATTGATAATATTTGCCGAAATTTACGAGAAAGTTTACAAGCTGATGAAGATCGCGGGATTGATCAGGCTTATGCTGATTTACAAGATGCTCTGTATGAACTGAATAGAGAAGTCCGTCAGTATTATGCTGAGGATGAAGATGAGGATCTATTTGGCGCTATCCGGGAAATCTTTGTGGGTGAAAAAGAAAGAGAACCGGAACGGGATGTTTACAGAGATAACTATCGTCAACGAGATTCATCTAACCGAGGTGTTAACAGAGATTATGGCAACCCAGGGCGTTCTCCCAATTATGAAAGTCGTCCCACTCGCAGCAAACGCCCCAGCTACCAGGATAACTGGGATGATGACGATGATTGGTTATAATTCGATTTTAGATTTTTAAATTGGGATTTAATATCTTTCCCAATATTTGATTTGCAGGGTCAGTCACAAGTAGAAACACCACTGACCACTGACCACTGACCACTGACCACTGACGTTTAAATATATGCAAAATTTGCAAAATTTTCGGGATTATTACGAGATTTTAGGAGTTTCTAAAGATGCCACAAGCGAAGAAATTAAAAAGGTTTATCGGCGTTTAGCTAGACAATATCACCCTGATCTGAATCCAGGGAATAAGGAAGCTGAGGAGAAATTTAAAACTATTGGGGAGGCTTATGAAATCCTTTCCGATTCTAGCAGGCGATCGCAATATGACCAATTTAGCCGCTATTGGCAACAAAACGGCTTTGCTGGCAATAAACAAACTCCCAAGCCTAAAGGTTGGGATAGCCGTCCTAACGGGCGTTCTAGCCAGGATGTAGACCCCAGCCAATTCAACGATTTTGAAAGTTTTGTCAATCAAGTGATTGGTGTCAGCAACCGTAAAGATCCTAAAAATAGTCCGGGAAGCACCACCACTAGCGACCCCTTTCGCACTCCTAGAACTAAAGTGGCATATACTGTCAATACTCCACCCCGTAGCACTCGCAGGGATATCGAAGCCAGATTAACTTTACCATTGGAAAAAGCTTATCAAGGCGGCAATGAGAGAATAAGGTTAGAGGATGGGCGATCGCTCGAAGTGACAATGCCCCCAGCTATGGTGACAGGACAAACCATCCGCTTACGAAATCAAGGAATTAGTGGTGGTGATTTATACTTAAAAATTACCGTAGATCCTCATCCTTTGTTTAAACTAGAAGGTGCTAACATTTTCTGTCAAGTCCCTGTAACTCCCAGTGAAGCAACATTGGGCGGACAAGTTGAAGCGCCTACCCTTGATGGTCCAGTGAAAATGACCATTCCCCCTGGTGTCAGGTCTGGACAAAGATTCCGTCTTGGTAATAAAGGCTACCCTAGTGAAAGCGGTCAACGAGGTGATCAACTGGTAGAAATTCAGATAGTAACTCCCAAAAATATTACTCCCCAAGAACGGGAACTTTATGAAAAATTGCGAGAAATAGAAACCTTTAAACCTCGTGCTGATTTAATTTAACAATAAAACAAACTACAGAAGCAACAAAAGAAATTAATTTCTCCACAGATGGCTCAGATGCAGAGTGGGTAGAGAATTTTAGATTCCTGGATCTGTTACCATGAAAATAGATCCTCCACTAACTTGCAGCTATGACCGTCACCCAAAATATTGAACCCGGTTTGGATGTAATATTTCCACCAAGTAATCTAGAAAGTGACGAACCCCCTTTGGAATCATCTTTACATCTACAACAAATGCTACTACTAATCCAATGTCTCAATTGGTGGTGGCGAGATATAAATAAAATTAATGACTATTTTGTTGCTGGGAACATGACTATTTATTACAGTCCTCGGCAAATTAAAACCAAAGATTTTCGTGGTCCAGATTTTTTCCTAGTGCTGGATACAGAAAACCGCGATCGCAATAATTGGGTAGTCTGGGAGGAAGATGGTAAATATCCTAACTTAATTATAGAATTGCTTTCTCCCTCCACTGTTTCCACTGATAAAGGGTTAAAAAAACAAATTTATCAAGATATTTTCCGCACACCTGAATATTTCTGGTTTAATCCGCAAAATTTAGAATTTGCTGGTTTTATCTTGTTTGGTGGAACATATCAACCCATAGAACCTAATCCTCAAGGTTTATTATGGAGTCAGCAGCTAAATTTATATTTGGGTGTCCATGACGGTAAATTGCGTTATTTTCTGCCAGAAGGACAGTTAATGCTAACACCAGAAGAATATGGGGTACAAGCAACCCAACGTGCAGAACAACAAGCCCAACTCACAGAAGAAGCAACCAAACTTGCAGAACAACAGGCTCAACGTGCAGAACGTTTAGCTGCCAAACTCAGAGAATTGAATATTGACCCTGACATTTTATGAAATAACACACTTTGTGCAGGTTGGGTTGACGCAAGGAAACCCAACATTTAAAATATTCAATTAATTTTGCACAGTTAGCTATCAATTGTCAATTGTCAATTGATAATTCATACTTGGCTAGTTTGGGAAAAGTGGATCGTAGGATATCAAAAAGTTTGTCAGCAGATTAGATGACTGTGCCAAACGCTACAAAGGCTTTTGCGAGCGATATAAACCACCAAAAAAGAAACAAGAAAAATGTAGTTGGGGTAGTCGGTTTTTGACGAGTTTAGGCATCAGCAATAGTAGTATACCCAAGGTCAGGACTGAACACAAAGCGTCACCCCAACAATTGTCCCTGCCGTTTTCGATTAGAAATTTCTTGACATAGTTGATTAAATTCTTGGGGTTGGAACTTGGAAAATAACAGATTTGATGGAGTTTGCATACAATACCCTGATGTAAAATAAGTGACTATATTTTACCTTTTCTAGTACACAAATTCAATAACTATTGATTATTGTTATATATCCCTACTCTGACAGAACAGGGATAACTCAAAAGATGTCAAGTGAACAACGTATCTCTATCAAAATTCATCCGGGACCTAACAGAAAAAAATTAATCAGCTTACTGCTTACGAATAAATTCCAAAAAGAAGATGTAGATTATGTCCTATACCCTGAAGATCAAGAATAAACATAAAATAATGTTTTGATCCAAAAAGCCGGAGGTTGTTTTTTTGCTTAACCTAACACTATTTTTTAAACAGTATCTACTAATTCAAAACGGATTTTCTTACCAACAACTCTAGCAGCTTTATCAATTGTCTCTAAAGTAATAGAAGAATTATCAGGATCTAAAAGTCTATCAACAGATGATCTACTTGTTTTCATTTTCTCAGCCATTGCTGTTTTAGTAAGATTTTTCTCAGCCATTGCTTCTTTAATCTGCCAAGCAATCACTCTTTTAATAGCTATTAAATTGATTTCATCTAACATTCCATCTTCTTCCAAAAAATCATCAAAAGAAGAACCAATATACGCATTCTGTATCATAGTTTATGCCTCCAATGTGTGTTTACGTTTCAAGGCTAATTCCAATTGCTTTTTTGGAGTTTTCTGACTTTTCTTAATGAAGCCATGCAGCAATATCATTTTACCTTCATAAAAACAAAATAATACACGAGCAATTTGATTTTGTGGTAAATTTGTTCTCACTTCAAATAATCCGTCACCCATTGGCCGACAGGTTGGCATTCCAATTGGCCAACCAAATTCAACTGTTTTGATATCAGCACCAATCAAAAATCTTTCCTCTTTAAGTAAACTTTTTAACCAATCACGGACTGGTTCAGTACCATTCTCGTTTCTATAAAATTCAGCCGGAACTCTTTTATCTGTCATACATCTAACCTAATTAAATGTATAAGTTAGAATTAGGTATTCTGTATACCTTTACTCAACAAATACATACATTAGATTTGATGCTACACCATATTGTACCTTTTTTGGTACATAAAGTCAATAACTATTGATAAATCCGCATAACATTAAATATCCAATAACCCATATCGTTTTTGCAAAGCCAATAACTTCATCCTCGCTTCTCCAGCATTATCAGCTAAATCTGCAAATTCCACAAACCGCCGTAATTCCTTCTTTAATAAATTTCGTTCCACTTCAATAGTTTCTCTATCCAAATCTGGCGGTAAAACAATCATATCAAAAATCGTTGCCCGTTCTTTGCCAGGGTGAGGACGTAAAACCCGTCCCCGACGTTGGATAAATTGGCGGGGATTTCCTGAACTTGATAAAATGACTGCGGTTTGAATTGCGGGAATATCTACACCTTCATCTAAACACCGAATTGCGACTAAACCCTGTAATTCTCCACTTTCAAATTGCCGGCGTAAAGTTTCTCTTTCCTCTAAAGAAGTATTTGCTGTGTAGGTACTGACTTTATAACCTAATTCTCCTCCCAAAAGTTGAGAAACTGCTTTGAGTTGACGCAGAGAATAACGTTGTCCGATTTCTTGAGAACCATCACTACAATAAAATAGTGTATGGCTAGTTTCTCGACGAGTTGACATTAATTCTTTTAAGGCGATTAATTTATTTTCTGCTGTGCCAATTAATCGCGCTCTTTGCATTAATAATGATTTGATATCTTCATTATCTTCAAAATCTGCTCCTTCCCCAATATCTCGATCTCGATAAAGGAGAGAACGCCCAATTTTTTTGGTTAATTTTAAATAAGCGATACTCTCAGTTTCCGTCAATTCCACCAACACCGGATTATAGATATAATGAACTAATGCACCTTGAGAAATAGCATCCTGTAAGCTAAATTCAGGTTGAAGAATATTTCCAAAATAATCTAATAAAGATTCTGTGCCATCATCATCAAAATATCTTTCTGGTGTGGCTGATAAACCTAGACGTAAACCCACTTTTCGGGGTAAACTTTCCTCTAGTTTTGGTGCGCCTAAATTATGGGCTTCATCACCAATAATTAATGTTTTTGGGGGAAAATATTTAAGTTGGGTTTGAAAACCATCACTAATTAAAGTCGAGTTAGTGGTAATTACCGTGACGAAATCTTGAGAACCAGAAGACAAATTATAGATTTGCGTAGAAAGTTGACTTTGCCAACTGCGTAAATTATCAAATGCTAAAATCGGCTGTAAGTTGAATTTCTCACATTCCCTGCCCCATTGGGTGACAAGATGACGATAGGGACACACCACTAACAAGACTTGTAAACCAATTTGCTGATACAATTCACAAGCGATCGCTAATGCAGTAATAGTCTTACCACTACCAGTAGCCATTTTTAATGTCCCCCTACCATGATTAGCAAACCAGCTAGTCACAGCTTGGCGTTGATATCCCCGCAATTGCAGAGATAAAGGCATTTTTGGACATCCCGGTAATGATTTATTAATTTGATAACTGCCTTTTTTCTCACCCGCATAAGGTAACTTGAGCTTAAAAGTAGGCAATTTCGGTACTGCATTTTGCGTTAGGTACATAAATTGGTAATTATTAGTAGGAGTAAAGTAAAACCTTAGTTCCGCAAGGAACTTAAGTTCCTTGCTAATAGCTCAAGTCATCTAAAGATGACTAAATAATTTGAAGAATCTATGGCTTACGTTACGCTTTGCTATCAGTCTACTTTAGTACACTTTGGCTATTAGCCCGGAAATTCATTTCTGGGCGGGTGTGGCAGCTTACAGATGAGCCATTTGCAGCTTAAGTTGACACTCATGAGCATTGCATTTTACCCCTACAAACTGACAAATGACATCCTTTAGTTATAATTACGCCAAATACCCACCAAAGAACCTTGTACCTCTACTTGCATTGCTGATACTTCTATCGGATGATAATTACGATTTGCAGGTTTAAGGGTGACAAGATCATCATGGCGATAAAAACGTTTTAAAGTTGTTCCATGTCCTTCCACCCTCGCCGCGACGATAGTTCCATTTTTTAATTGATTGGGTTCAGCGACAGGACGCAAAAATACGACATCACCATCTGCTATTAAATCCTCAATCATACTATCCCCCGCGACCCGTAAAGCATAGCTTTGAGGAGGTAATGATAAATTAGCCAAATCTAAATGTTCCACCGCATCAGTGAACGGTTCAATTAAACCACCGGCGGCAATAGTTCCTAAAATTGGTACACCTTGTTTAACAGGATGAACTATCCGCAAAGTTCTTGCCCTGCCTTCATTCCAGCCAATGTAGCCCTTATTGCGTAAATGTTCTAACCGACTTTGAATGGGTGCAGGAGATTTTAAATTCATCCCTTCCATCATTTGGCGAATTGATGGAGAATGTTGATTCAACCTGATATATTCTACCAACCATTCGTATAGTTCTTTTTGGGGTTCTGTGAGACGTTCCATAATTTTTTTGGGAAGTAAATAATAAATGTCCCTAGAACATTGGTACTACAAAATTCTTCCCTTAACAAGCTTTTATTAAAAATTTATGGTAATTAGTAACTAATAGGGAATAGGGAACAGATAATAATTTCACTAATTACCCATTACCCATTACCCATTACCCATTACCAATACTGTTATTTTGCCCCAAGAATACTTGCAAGTAAAGCTTTTTGAGCGTGGAGGCGATTTTCTGCCTGATCCCAAACCCGTGATTGTGAACCTTCAATTACCTCTTCAGTAATTTCTTCACCGCGATGGGCTGGTAAGCAGTGTAAAACAATTGCTTCTGGATCTGCAAGACTTAATAATTGTTGTGAAATTTGATAAGGTTGAAAAACAGGGAAGCGATTATTGGCTTGTGTTTCTTGCCCCATGCTTGCCCAAACGTCAGTATAAAGTACGGATGCACCTTTTGCTGCTGCTTCAGGATCGTGAGTCAAGATAACTTCAGTTTTTTTATTAGCTATTTCCCTAGTTTTTTCTACAATTTCTGCATCTGGGGCATATCCTGACGGAAAAGCGATTCTGACATTCATTCCCACCAAAGCACAACCCAACATCAGGGAATTAGCGACATTATTCCCATCACCGACATAGGTTAATGTTAAACCCGCTAAACTGCCAAATTTTTCTTGAATGGTGAGTAAATCTGCCAATATCTGACAGGGGTGTTCTAAATCCGTGAGGGCATTAATTACAGGAATTTTCGCATATTTGGCAAAAGTTTCCAACTCCTGTTGAGCAAAGGTACGAATTGCTAAAACATCCAAATAACGATCTAACACCCTAGCAGTATCCTGGATAGGTTCTCCTCGACTCACCTGAGTGACATTAGGATGCAGATCAATTACCTGTCCCCCCATTTGGTACATTGCGACTGTAAAACTGACTCTAGTGCGTGTTGAAGCTTTGGAAAATAACAAACCTAGAACCTTGTTACAATGCAACTTCAGTTTTTCTGACTTGAGTTGAGTAGCCAATTCCAGAAGTTCTTGCAGTTCCTCAGAACTCAGATCCGCTAGACTTAATAAATCTCTGCCTATCAATGCTGCCATGCTTGATTATCTATAAAGAACAAATGTTCCTGCGCTTTGGTATAGCCGTGTCACCAGGAATACTCCAATTGCACTGTACCAAATATTTTTGCATCAATCTACAGCACGGCGGCTAGTTTTACTGATTCTTGGCAACTGGAAAAATATTTTGTTTACCCTCTAGACAAATGATATGCCTATGCTATAATATGAAATCGGTGAGGCAATTAAAAAAGTTCTTACCCAAACCGCCAGCATAGCACAGTGGTAGTGCATCCGACTTGTAATCGGAAGGTCGTAGGTTCAAATCCAACTGCTGGCCTTAACGAAACCCTTGAGAAATCAGGGGTTTTGTCGTTTCAATGCTCTGTTATATTAACCTTTTGATATTTCTCCATCGTGCCGCAACACTTTAGAATTTAGTGGAAAATGACAGAATAATAGATCAACTTTAGATCAATGAACAGCAAGAAGTGGACATTAGACGAGGTTAACGCAAGATTAAAAGCCGGCAATATCGGTGTAGTGGTTTATCAGCGGGGCGAACTGCTTGCAGCAGCGCTTCGCTATCGCCTCTCACTTCGTGCCACATTTCCGCCAAAACCAGGAATAGACAAGCCACCTTACCAACAGCTTTTATCTTTGGGGATTTACGCCAATCCTGCTGGGTTACAATTTGCTGAATCAGAAGCCAAGAAAGTTGGAGGTTTATTGGCCCAGGGGAAATTTGAGTGGTCTGAATATCTTGTCAAGGAATTAGCAATTACTGAAAATACCACTGACAACGCTAAATTATGGATAACCAAGTTTTTTCTTACAGTTTTCGATATGAAATTGATAATTCGGTTTGACTCGCCCGTTTAATCTAATATCTCGATAGTCTATACCTTCTTTGAAAAATCCTTCACGAACAAATTTTCTTAGTTGGTCACAAGAAATTAAACTCAGAGATTCAGCCGCTTGTTTTGTTCTTTGCCATTCCATATTCAAAACTCCTAATTGTTAATTGTTGATTCGATGCTTCTAACTCTTGTATGTCCTCTAAAGTCATGGGAAACTTTTCAACATAATTACCACTGCGATTAGCTTTGTAGTCAGCAATTGATTCAAGGCATTTAGCAGAAACCAGCAAGAGTTTTATTCCGTATATATGGCGAAATATTAAATTAATTAACTTGTGACAGTGAGATTTTAACTCTTGTCTATGTTTTATTAATTCAGCTTCATTTACATACTTATTCATGACCAAGAAACCTTTGGTAGTTGAACGAATTTTATGTTTTCTGGAAGTGAACAAAGTCCTTGGTTTAGCTTTCTCTGATAGTGAGCAATCGCCAACCTTCTAAGTAATTCTGGAAATGTTTCTTTCATGGATATTTGTTGTTGTTATTAGTGAATAGTGAACCCGGATTTCTCACAAATAACTAAAAAAAAGGGGTCAAAACCTGCGAAAATGTATATGTAGAAAGCATTTTAGCAGTTATAAAGTATGACCCCATTAACAACAGATAGTACATCAAAACAGTTCAAGTTTGAAAGAGAAAAACTCCCACCAATAGTAGTTAATTTCCAGGGTGGGCAAGTAACATCAGATGCAGGTTTAAGTTTAATTGCGGAAATAGACCGAAAATTGCAAATAACATCACGGTTAGCTAAGTGTTTCCAAGACTACAGAAAGCCAAATAAAACACTACATCCTATAGAAAGCTTATTAACACAACGGATATATGGCTTAATCATGGGATATGAAGACTTAAATGACCATTATCAGAATTACAGAGAGTTATTAAACAAATACGTGCAGAATGGAATAATGTAGAGATTTTAGTACGTGGAGATAGCGCCTATTCCCGAGAAGATATTATGGAATGGTGTGAGTCACAAATAAAAGTAGATTATGTATTTGGGTTGCCGCAGAACAGTCGTTTAATAAAGATGACGACTCTCACTTTAATTTAGGGTGGGGATAAAAGTTTTTTTTCACTCTGTTTTCAGATGCCTAATTTTACTACTCAATTATTTATATTATATCAGTATATATTGACTGAATGGCTCTTGATATTTAACTAAATTTCTCAAATATATACTTAGGAGATTTCCTTTTTTCATCTTTGCTGTTTATGTATCAAATAAACTGCCTTTGTTTTACTCTTTATGAATGATTTTTTTCGCTTGTGAGAAATCCGGGCTAGGTCGCGCTTCGCTATCGCAATCCTTTCAGAGCGATCGCAAGAAATTAAGGAGATTCTTAAACGAAGCGCAGCGATTGGAACATATATTTAGATTTAGTCTCTCTGCTAACTCAACATTCATGTTGGTACTGTAACGAGGCTTTCTATTTTCTCCAACCGACAATTCTATTAGTTTTTCTTTAGGAGATTTAATTTCGTGAGGGTTAGGATGTGCTTTACCTTTTTCACCACCAAGATATTTTATAACTTCTGGATCAGACCAGAACCAAGCTTCTAACTCTTCAATGGGAATACAGATATGTTTTTTAAGACTTTCAATTTCAGAAGATAATTCTTCTAATTTTGACCGCAATGCTTGCTCATTGTTGAGGGAACCATTCTGAGGATTGCGATCCAAATCATGAACGACAATAAAAATATTACAACCTTCACTGGAAAGTAATTTCAGCTTTGCTCTTAGCTTTTTTGTTAATGAACTACAACCCTTAGAAGCCCATTTTTTGGTTGTGACTTCTGCCCCAAGGACACGATGGACAATTGTACGAATTGCTTCACAGTCTGTATTATCCTCAGCAATTAAGGCGATCTTAAGATTACTCATCGAGAATACCACTGTAAATCCATTCGCCTAATTCACCATCTTCAGAGAGGTATTCGATAACATTGTGAATCTGATCCTCACCTAATTTCCGAACAAATGTCCGTCCATTATCTCGATGAACTAGAATAATTTTGTCTGGACTAGTCCATGAAACGACTTGCGGTGAGTGAGTCGAAAGAATCAAGTTTTCTCCAAAAGAGTAGGTCTCGATTTCATTCAGTAACTTTGCAAGCATACCAGGATGAATTTGTGTCTCAGGTTCTTCAATTATTGTCGTCGTATTAGGAGATGATGCAATTATTTCCATCAGAATCGCCAAGACTCGGAGTGTTCCATCAGATAATAACCCTATATTGACACCATCCAGTAATACCGAAGAAATATATTCTTCATCTTCATTTTCAATTTTCTCTCCAGAGTCTCTGCTTAAAATAAACTTTTGTACAGATATTTTACTGCCAAGTCCAACTCGCTGACATATACTCTCAATCTCGGATAGTTCATCCTTGCCAATAAGACGTAGTATTTTCCGAGCTAGAATATCACCTAAACTGAAAGGACGAGTATAAATACCTTTGATTGATACTCTTAGTTGTGATGGTTGTCGTCTAGTCCTTTGTCTAATAGGAGTTTTCCCCAGTAAGCGAACTCCTCTCAAAACAGAATAAACCCAAAGCATTTCGTTAGGAAGCTTGATTCCTGAAGTTTCTGGGAGTGATTGTCGAAGAGAGTTTGTATTCCCAAGAACAGTGATAATTGGCTCATCCTCAGTATTGAAGGTTGTTACCCCATTATTAGTAGTCCAAAGATGATCTTCCCCTTCATTAATATATCTACAGCAGTCATTCCAGGAGAAACGACTTACTTCTGATTTTTCATCTATGGAGTCATCGGAGTCATCAAAATTCAGATCATCATCAGAACTAGCAAGAGTTATAAACTCATACCTGTATTCAAGTCTACGAGCAGTCGGAGTCAAAATTTCGATTTCTAATATTTTAGGAAAACTTTCGCTATCATATACAAGTTGATTAAACCTGCCAATCGCGCATAATGAGATTGCTTCAAACCCTTCAAGAATAGCTGACTTTCCAGCCCCATTGCGACCAACTAATACTGCAACGCCATTTTCTAAAGACACAGTGACTCGACTACCTAAAACAGACCAACCGTCAAGGGTAAAAGATAAAAGGCGAGGCTGATTTGTGTTGGAATCTGGGTTGGACAAAATAGAATTTCCTTTCCAATACTAAACGATCTTGCTTAGATTTTAGCGGAATATGTCTATGGTTGTTAAAGTAGTTTGGCTCACAATCAGTCCATTTTGCACAAAGATATTATACTTTGTTTGGGCGCGATATCTAGCTCGTGGGTGAAGATCACAATCGTGATACAGTACTTTGCCTAACGGTTAGGTACAATAACCAGGGGAAAAAGTTCATGGTCTGTTATTCTTTGACGGCGATTGGGAAAAAGGTTTATGAGAAAACCATTGATTCAACAGTCTTAAACCCCGTGTTACATGGAAGATGTTCTGGAGATTTATCATCTACCCTATGACCCCAAGTGTCCAGTGATTTGCATGGATGAGCAACCTATACAATTGGTCAAAGAAACCCGCGTTCCTCTGCCAGCCAAACCTGGACAGCCAAAGTCGGTGGATTATGTTTTGCGATCGCAATGGAACTCCCCAAACATTTCGCCTACTTATCTACTCTATTTTTCAGTATCCCCCAGCCGCTATCTGCGCCCTCTTTTTTGTGGAGTTCTCTTAGAGGATGTTTGAAAAGTATCAGAATTAATCGAGATCCCCCCAACCCCCCTTACAAAGGGGGGCTAAATTCCTCAAAATCCCCCTTTTTAAGGGGGATTTAGGGGGATCTGCGGGTGTCAGATCCCACACGAAAAAGTTTTCAAACAACCTCTTAGTCTAAACTCCAGTGGAATGACCTGAAGCTGAAAGATTAACAACAATTTGATGATATTTTTTGAGAGTCGGGCGATGTCCAACACTAATAAAGGTTGTCTCTATATCTATCAGCAAATTATAAAGTTTTTCTTCATTTTTAACATCTAACGCACTAGTAGCCTCATCTAAGATAGCATATTTGGGTTTAGTGATTAAAAGCCGAGCAAAAGCTAATCTTTGTTGTTCTCCTAAAGAAAGAATTTCACTCCAATCTTTCTCTATATCTAAACCCTCAAATCTTGCAGCTACAGCAAATTGTCATCAAACCCGGAACAAGAACCCCACCCCCAACCCCCTCCCCGCAAGCGATGAGGGGGCTAAGATGTACCTTATATGATTGGAAATCGCTGTAAGTCTGATAAATTCACTAACTTGATAATTCGATCAAGTTCTTCATCACTAATATTAGCATTGCTATGGGGATAGATTAACTGCTCTCGCAGAGTACCTAAAATCATGTAAGGACGCTGAGGTAAAAATAGTATTTCTTCTAATTCTGGACGGACAATTACACCAGTTCCTGAATTCCATAAGCCAGCTAAGACGCGCAATAAAGAACTTTTCCCACAACCACTATCTCCCATGACAAGTAAGCTTTGACCCGCTTGTAGTTCTAGAGAAAGGTTTTGAAATAGGGTTTTTTCATAGTTAGGAGTCTGAACAGTCAGATTTTCAAATGCTAATCTGTTTTCTTTTAGTATCTGAATATTGCTGTTATCAGCAGTTGATTTTCTGGATTTTTGGAGATATTCATGAAAAACATATAACCGATTAATGGCCGCAGCAAATTTTGTAAATTTTTCAAATTGATACATAATCAAATTCACTGAAAAAGCAACTTGTCCAAAAGCTCCTCCAGCTTCGGTGATTTTGCCTACTTCAGTTTCCCCTGAGAGAATTTGGTTTCCTAAAATTAACGCTGGGATAATCCAAGGCAGATAACCAAATTGATATTTAAATACATTTAAATATACTTCTGACCAGAGGATTAATTTTTTAAAATTATTAAATACTTGATTAAATATAAATTTAACTTTGTTTTCTTCTTGAGATATGCCATTATAGAAGGCGATAGACTCAGAATTTTCTCGAATGCGAACTAAGCTGAAGCGAAAATTAGCCTCTTTTCTGAGTTGTTCAATATTGAGTTGAGTTAATTTTTTACCATAAAAAACAATAGTAATTGTATAAGCTAATATAGAATAGAGTATTAAAGCAATAACTAAATTAGGAGAAATAGACCAGAGAATGACACTAAATGCAATCACTACCAAAATTGACTCCAGACAATTGACCAAGAAACCAATAGATTGCTGACAAAAATTAGCAACGTCTTCAGAAATACGTTGGTCTGGGTTATCAATTTCTTTATCAAAATTACTCAATTCATAAAAAGCACGATTTTGAAAATATTGATTGAGTAAATCATGGGTTAACCATTTGCGCCAATATAAACCGATTATTTCTCGTAAATAGCCATAGCCAGAGTTTAAAAAACCAAAGATAACAATTCCAGCAAAAGCAACTGTTATACCTTGCCAAAATCCTGTACTATTACGAACCGAAAGGGCAGAAATCAGGTTTCCTTGTACGGTATTTAGAAAAACCTTAACTTGAGTATTAGCGAATAGTAAAATCGCTAGAAGTCCAAGTAAACTGATCGCACCTCGTTTTTCATTACCTAACCAATAGAGTTTGGCGATCGCCCAAAATTGCGATACTGCTCTGAGTTTAAATCCATTCATCTTTATATGGTTAATCAGTGTTAATGATTTTAGTTGACTCCAGATTTTTTTGCTAAACCTAGATGTGTAGGAGTTTAGCATTACTATATCCCTTATATCATAAGCAAAAGAGAAAAGAGTAAAATCTTAATTCAAACAATAGAATCAAACGATTAAGCTGTGTGGATTATATGTATTGATAATAGAGTCAGTAGCCGATTGAATTTTGTATCACAAATTTAGATGTATAACTTGGCTAAAATACTCAAAATATTAATATTCAAGAAAGACTTTTGGATAGTTTCCCCAGCATAAATGTAAAAGCTGAAAGCTGAATTTGTATTTCGTCTGCCACCAGTTTAAGTAATCCACCTGACGTAGTAATTAGGATATCAATTGTACAAAAATCTCCATAGCAGCTAGGAATCTTTAAACTCTGCTCAGATACGGGAGTAATTCCCAAATTCATGGCTATTAACAGCGGTTGTTGATCACCAGTACCATGAATAAGCACACACCACATACCATTTTCATGAGAACACAATAAGGTTCTTGTGCCATTTTGAATCAGTTTGTTTTGCCCACGAATTTCAGCAAGTTTGTGAATTAGTAAAAAAGTGGGATGGTGTTGACTATATGGCTGAAAGGTTTTCCGATTAATTGACCCAAACTGCCAAGCACAAGCAGGATTTTCAAACATATCCTCCCGTACATAACAATCATGACCCAGCCAATTCCCTGTATCCTCACATTGATATACTCCTAAAGCACCACAAAACTCTTGTTCTGTTCCTTGATAGATAAAAGGTGTTTGTGGACCTAAAATTAAACAAGCAAGGGCAAAATGTAACCGGACTCGCGCTTCATCTCGATTTTCCATCCGACACAAGAATTGATGAAAAATTCTCTTTTGTAAACAACCCCGAAATGTCCCGCCCCTGCGCCATCAAATCATCCATAAAATGCTAACTCCCTAGCTCCAATGGATTGTGGATCACCAAACCCTCTATCCACTCAAAATCTTTTATATTTGCCGTTGCTAACGGTAGATCAGAATCTAAACAGGTTGCAGCAATTAGGGCATCACCTACGGACATTTTTCGCTGTTGGCGCAAAGCAACCGCAATTTCAAGCGTAACTTTATTGATCATCAAAACATCCAAGTTATCTAAAATCGCTATGATGGCCTGTTTTTCAGCCTCACCTAAACGATGGTAGCCCAATGTTTCCAAACGACTAATCGCAGAATAATGCGTGGCATAATTCACCAACCAGCTACGCAACTGCGTATATGGCGGCTGAGTGGCATAAATAATCAAATTACTATCAATCAGCATCGTCTCTCCCGAATAAATTGCGATCTTGGCGTTGTTCACGCTGCCAAACAACTGGATCAGCAATTTCTGCAAAAGGATTTAACGCCACCGCCTGCGCCAATGCTTGCGCCAAACCTTCGCGCCTTACTTGGTTTAAAGTGATAGGCTTTTTTTCTCGTGCTTTTTGTTCTAAATAAACAGCATAATTTAGTAACTCCGCTTGCGATGATATCGGTAGAGCGGCGGCATGGTGTTGAATTTGTTGCAAAATAGGGTTCATAGCTGTCGTTTATCTAGTACCGACGATATCTATCTATATTACTGCTCATACGCCCCCAACCCCGAAATTTCTCGCCTCTGCGCCAGCTTGTGCAACAGCGGAATCAAATCCTCCATCAATGCCAACTCCTTCCGAGCAGCAATTCTGATTTTGAAAAAAATAAGATCAAACTCTCTTAATTTCAAGTGGAGAACCTGTATCAAATTATCATTTTTTGATAGATAATTATTATCCGAGAAATTGGGTGGAAATGGTGTCCATATTGTTAAAACGAGTAGTGTAGGATTAGTGGGCATTACAAATTTAAAAATTATTACAGCATTAATAGGGTAGATCAAAATTAGATCAATTATTTTAGATGTAGCCAAAATCATTACTAAAACTGGGTTTTAGATAAATAAATTCTGCCTTGTAATCGGAAGGTCGTAGGTTCAAATCCAACTGCTGGCCTTTATTATTAAACACATATTCTCTTTTGTTAGTGTGGTTTGCGATCGCATATCTGGATGAAGGTAAGGCTGTTATTCCTGTGTGGTTAGATGTTATTTATCAACAATTAGTTAACAAACTGCGTTAACCTAAAAGTTTCCTGCAAGCATCAATACATTGATAGGAGACAGCATTTTGCCACGTGGAACTAGAAAAAGCACTAAAAAACAACCAGCCGAAAATAATACGCCGGGGCTGTTATCTATATTAGCAGAAATTGATAAAACTGAGGAACGTTTAGACATTCCCACAATGGAAACATGGCTGTGGGATGCTGCTTGTAAAATACGCGGTTCTACAGATGCACCAAAATACAAAGATTTTATTCTCCCGTTAATTTTTTATAAACGTCTATCTGATGTTTTTGATGATGAATATGAAAAATGTGCTTGGTGAGGTTTTTCGCAGTTGGGAAACCAGGTATAAATTGAGTAAGGTTGTGAAAATTGCAGAGTTAAGGGAGGCTGATTATAATCTTAGTCCTTCCCAGTTTGTGGATATTAGCGAGAAGTTTGTACATCGGGAAATTGGTGATATTTTAGCAGATTTGGCAGCAGCAAGACAAGCGCGGGAATGGGCTGATAAGGATTTAGATGAGGTTTTGGTTAAGTTGAATTTAGGTAAATGATTTAATGATGTAAATAAAATTTTGGGAATTTTGGCTAGTGGTGTAAAATAATTTTAGGAGTTATGAGGTTTTTTAGTTATGGTTCAAGCTGTAGCAAAACAAGAATCTATTTTAGATAGAGTCCAGAATTTAACACCGGAACAACAGGAAGAGGTATTAAATTTTATTGATTTTTTGCAATTTAAGGCACAAAAACAGGTAAATCACCAGGAACAACCACAAGAAGGTAGATCATTTTTAGATGCGGCTAAGGAGTTTGTTGGTTGTGTAGATAGTGGTATGGGTGATTTGTCTTTAAAAAAGAAGGAGTTAAAACAAGGATATAAATTAATATGCAAAGAAGAATATTAATAGATACAGGTGTATTAGTTGCTATTTTGGATAAAAGCGATAACTTTCACCGTTGGGCAACTCAAACTGTGGCAAATTTACCTTGTCCTTTTTTAACTTGTGAACCTGTAATTACAGAGGCGTGTTTTCTTTTAAAAAATGTTTATGGTGGTGAAGATGCTGTTATGGGTTTAGTTAGTAGCGGGAATATTCAAATTGATTTTTCTTTGAATGAAGAAATAAATACTATACGAGAGTTGATGAAACGCTATCAAAATGTACCAATGTCTTTAGCTGATGGGTGTTTGGTAAGGATGAGTGAGTTAATTCCTGGTAGTTATATATTGACTATAGATAGTGATTTCCGAATTTATCGCAAGAATAAAAATGAAATGATTGATTTAATTATTGCTGTTTAGAAATGCCGGGAATTATCTATGAATTGAATACTCAACAATTAGAAAAATTCCATCAAAACCAGACAACGGAAACTGTAAAGGTTCTTAATTTAAGCAAAGCATTATTCAAAGATGTAGAGGATAAAAGCCGAAAATCACCTTTTTTAATTTCCATAGGCGATCGCGCTGAGAAAATTCGCCAGCAGTTTGAAAATAGGCAAATTGAAGCTACAGAAGCATTAGCAAGACTGGAAGAAATTGCTAAGGAACGTATTCAAGCGGAAACAGAACGGGAAAATCTACAAATTGATGAAAATACCTATGCTATTTACACCGTCATTAAACAAGCAATAAATAATGTGGAAGTGAAGCAAGCGGAAACTATCAACGCTATTTATAATAACTTCCTTGATTATCGTTGGGATGCCCGTCACGAAGTTGATTTAAGAACAGAACTTTACGTTAACCTGTACAAAATAACCAACTCTGTTGAGCAAACTATTGAAATTACTAATAACCTACTAAAACTAGAACGGGTGGAATCATGAATACAACCACTGTCCAAACCCATTGGAAGGATACAGAAGAACTCAAAGATACTGTACAACAATGGAGCGATCGCCTTCAAGTAACAGTTAAACAAATTCAATTCCGTTCCATGAAACGCAAATGGGCTTCTATTTCCACTATCGGCCGCTTAACCATCAATACTAAATTACTGGATTTACCCAAGGAACTGGGAGAATTTGTGATTGTTCATGAATTAGTACATTTACTCGTTCCCAATCACGGTAAACTGTTTAAATGCTTTATGTCTGCTTATTTGCCTGACTGGGAAGAAAAAGAGCAAAAATTACAACTTTCTCAAAATTCGCCTAATAATTCTAAATTTTCTTCTGATTTTCTACCATAAAACGAAACTTTTTCCAACGAGCGATATAGAAACCGACCCAAAAAAAAGAAGCCTAGAAACGAATTTCCGGCTTCTGATTTCCTATATTTAGGGTGCAAGGGCGTTACCACGAATTAAACTACCAATGGTTTTGGCAGTAATTTTTAACTGGGTGAAGGGGTTAGCGGGAACTACAGTTTTATAGAGATAACTATCAAAAGTTAGCTTTTGTACATCCATGTCATCACACATTTCTACAAATGCTTCACGGGTAGCATCGGAACGATAGAAGACGTTTTGAAGAATGTCTAACACTTTGTAGGTGAGTCCGTATTTCTTATCCCAGCGCTTGATGTACACTTTGAGGTCTCGTTCTGTGGGAATCCGCGCCCCACCGTTAGCGGCTTCCACAATGGCTTCAGCGCACATTCTGCCAGATTTAGCAGCGAAGTAGATACCTTCCCCGGAGGACTTGGTAACATAACCAGCAGCATCTCCTACCAAGGCTATGCGACCGACAACGCGACGGGGGCGGGGATGTTCAGGGATGGGGTGTGCTTCGATTTTGATAATTTCACCACCAGCGAGTTTTTCCGCAGCCCGGGCGCGAATACCAGTTTGAAATTGTTTGATTCTGGCTTTGTTGATGTGCATTGTGCCAGTACCGACGGCTACGTGATCGTGTTTGGGGAATACCCAAGCGTAGAAGTCGGTGGAAACATCATCGCCAACGTACATTTCGGCGAGGTCGTTGTAATAGTCCATTTTGTCTTGGGGAAGACGAATGCGTTCTTGGAAGGCGATCGCATAATTGTAATCTCCAGCGCCCATATCCTTGGCAACGCGGGAATTTGCCCCGTCAGCACCCACGATTAAATCCACCTTTAGGGTTTTGGTAACGCCTTGCGCCCCGTCCCCTGTATGGTCAACGTAGTGAATGGTATAGGGGTCGGTATTGTTCCCAGGAATATCAACTTTATGAACAGTGGCGTTAATTAAATTTGCCCCTAATTTTGCCGCCCGGTCCCGCAAGAAACCATCCAGCACTTCTCGGCGGCACATTCCTATATATTCTTCTTCATTTATCAGATTGATGTCAACTTCACGATTAGAAGGAGAAATCATTTTCATCTTCCGTACCCGACGGTCAATAATTGCCGGAGGTAAGTCAAACTCACTCACCATGCACAGGGGAATAGCGCCCCCACAAGGTTTGGCGTTATCTAACTTGCGCTCAAACAAATAGGTTTCAATCCCAGCTTTAGCTAGGGTTTCGGCAGCGCATGAACCCGCAGGTCCCGAACCCACAACAGCAACCCGTAGTGTCAAAGGTTTTCTCCTAATTATGAATATTTTCCCAAAGTATCCTATCACGGACTTTTGGCTGAATTTCCTTTGTAGCTCCAGGTTTTGATATAAATACAATATTCCTTAATATTTCGACATGAAACCCGTGTTTTTTATATCTTATGAGTAAATATTAGTCAATGATAACTAGAAGAACAACTAATCATTAAATATGGACATTGCTGAATTGAGGTATAAAAATCAAACATTCTATTTCTCAAACTCTTACTCTCTGCGACTCTGCGCCTCTGCGTGTTAGCGAAGCGGGGCGAAGCCTGAAAAATCATACCTTCACCCACCAAAGCCTCATTAAATATGCAAATTTCTCTATTTGATAGGTTTTCCCGCCGTATATGTGTAACAGCAATTACAGGATATGAAAGAGAAAACAAACAAAGCAATTAAATGCGCCTATGGAACAATAAAGGAGGTCTTACTTATTAAATACGCACAATTAAAAATCAAGGTAATGCTATTTATTTATTAAATTTGGCTCTTCGGTACTTGTTATGCTAAGTTACCAGTCGGTAATAGGGAACAGGGAACAGGGAACAGGGCAAAGAGAAAAAATTTTGCCATAATATTCAAAAATATGGCTTATTTCTTCTACACAGCAAGCTTTATGAGATTTCTTTGTTCAGATTTTGCATATTATGTACTCAAGAGCCTTAAATTTATCTGTGTAACAGCTTAAAACAGTTCAAGTTGCTGACTTTTAGTTTTATATTTTTGTCGGCTTAAGTTATATTTATCTACTATATGTTCTGGAATAGGAACTTTATCAAGATTACGAGGCTCAACTTTAATTGCTCCAGAACCATAGCTTTTGCCTACCAGTCTAAGATTTTTAATTGTCTCAGGATCATTTAAAGCCTCACAAAGATTAGCGATATATAGTTCATCATCATAAATAGGATAAATACACAAAAAACTTGTTAATGGAACAACACCAGCCTCATTTTTAATAAACCGGGAATTGCGTCTACCAAGATAAGCAAATAATATGGGTGGCACTTCTCTATATTCTATTTTATACCACAATTTACGTTGTTTAATCAGGGGACGGTCAGGCAAACCTAATTTTTCACCTTCTTCAAGATAGTTAGCAACTGATTCAGAGATATTATCATTACTATTTATTGAAAGTAAAATTGTGGGACGATTATTTTCTTCTAATTTTTTGATATCTTCAATAGTTAATTTATCTCCTGTTACATCTTTTGTCCGTCCAATTGCGAGTTTAAGAAATTCTTCAGGAATTGCCAGTTCTTGAACCTGCTGTGTTGTTAAAAAAAAGAAATCATTCGCTCCTGTGGCAATACCACGCATCACCTTTGCAAAGTCATTGAGGTGATACTTAAAATCACAATGATTTTGTTTGGGTCTTGATAAACCTGTTGCTAATCCTTCTTTTAACTCTCGATTATTAATTTCCAGAGTTATATAATTTGTATCTTTAAAGTCTGATTTAACAAAATTAAAAAGTTCCTCATTGGCTTCATTTGCCTTTATCCATTTAATTATCTGGACAGGTTCAGATTTCTTAATAAAAAAAATGATTGCATTGGTATCAACCTTGGGAAAAGGTGTCGCATTTTCATGAAATGTAACAACACATTCAAGACAATAATTTTTAGTAATCCATTGCCACAGTTTTTGAGCAAAAATTCCTTCACAAGTATCAGCAGGCATGATAAAAGCTAATCTACCATTTTTATCAAGTAAATTTAACGCCTGCACAAAAAAGTAAATATGATAACCTGCTCTACCATCAATTGTAAAACCTGTAATTTTTATAAAAAGCTCTTTTAGAAATTGTTTCATCTTTTCATCAATTCGGTGATGTCTGATGTAAGGTGGATTAGCTATAATTGCGTTAAACTTTTTCTGTGGAGGATTTTTGATAAAATCACGTAATTCTACAAAGCAACTATTTTTTTGATAAATTTCATCTTCTAAAACATATTTATCTATATCAATTCCATAATAATTAATAGAGGGATTTATTTGTAATAAAGCATTTAAAAAAGCTCCTTTTCCAGCAGCAGGATCAAACACCAAATCCGTGTCTTTTACTATATACGAAATCATCGCTTTTGTCACCCATTCTGGTGTCCAGAATTGACCTTTATCACGTAATTTTTCTCTTTCTTGCCAGTTATTAGGTAGTTTTTGATGAATCATAATTTATTAAAGGTTATTGAGTATTTTTAAGGCGTTCTGGGCAATCTTAAGTGAGATCAGGCATTTTTTCGGCAACCCAAAGTGAATTTTCACATTCAACTGCTATAAGTGATTTTCTAATCAGAGGTTGCAGTTCATTTTCAACTATAAAAGGTAATTCTTCGCTACCACCAATATCTTTTAAAAAATTATCAACATAGGATTTTTCTTCTATTTTAAAAATTAATAAATCAGGACGTTTGATTTTCCCTAATCCAGCAGCTTCCAGTCTTTCAAAGTAAAGTTCAAATGCCCTTACGTCATCTGTGGGGGCTGTTCCGCTTGGTCCATAAGGAATTGCATAAAACTCATTAGTCTCATTAATAGCACCAGTTAAGCGTTTTTCACTCCAAACACCTTGAGACCAACGCATCAAAAAATCACTGCCTCTTAAACGTCTTGGATTTAACCAAAAGTCAGCCCAACTAATTTCGTTTATACATTTTACAGCAAATTGTCATCAAACCCGGAACAAGAACCCCACCCCCAACCCCCTCCCCGCAAGCGATGAGGGGCTAAGATGTACCTTATATGATTGGAAATTGCTGTAGTTCAAGTTCAATATTTTCTTTCGATACTGATAAAACTTTCTCAAAGGGGTGCATTAATTATACCTAGCTAGGAATAAAAAACAATATTTATTGGATTTTACACTAAATCTTTGTCCATAGAAAATTTAATCCAGTATAAATATAATTATTATCTTACTTTACGTGGTTGTGTGAATAACTTTCGTCAAATTTAAGTAGGTGGGCGGAGGAAAATCAAAATATATTTCGTTTTTTGAAATGGCTAAAACTCAACAACAATAACGCATTGATCTGAATTTACATATCGTTACACATTTTGGTTATTTCACGTCTACCTACTTAGATGCTTTTAATGAGATATGTTATACCTAAATAAGGTGCGTTTCCTAACGCACCCTACAAAACGAAAACAGCTTTTCTGCTCACCTGCTTACTTGTCTTCCTGGATACTTCTGACAATTTTTATGACGAGTTTTCTAGGAATAAACCGGACACATTTTGACATCATTTTATTCATAAACCCAGGAATAACAATTGTTTTCTCTCGCATTAACCCATCATAACCCATCCTACCTACAGATTAGGAAAAACCTAGCCTTGATTCGTCGGTTGGGTTGTTCGCGTTAGCGTTGCGGAGCAATTAGCATGAAACCTAACATAAGCGTTGGGTTGCGCTGTCGCTTAACCCAACCTGGAAAAAACGGACAAGGTATTGATTAAATATGCAAAATTCGGCGTTGCTGATTAAGGGTATGAATTTTAGTCTCACGTCAAGGCGCAAAGACGTAAAGGTAAAGGTAAAAGTTTTCAAGGTTCAATTTGGGAATTTCATACCTCAATTCAGCAATACCATATGCAAAATTCTATATTTAATAGTTTTTCCCGGCAAATCAGTATAACAGCAAATACAGGATATCAAAGATACATTATGATTATTCTTGATTTTCATTGCTTTGGGTAAAATTTACCTGTTCATATATTTCACTTAAAGCAATCTGAAAATCTATAGTTTGTAATGTTAAAATATCTGATTCCGATTCTAACTCTGTGAATATCCATTTACCATCATTTGTTTTCACATATTGCATGACATGATATTGATATTGATTGATTAAAATATATTCTTTAAATTCAGGTATAGAACGATAATACATGAATTTATCACTTTGGTCATAATTACTAGTTGATTTAGATGAAACTTCAGCAATTAATAAAGGATTCATCACAGTGGTAGTATTTTCAGTAGCATAAATAGGTTCTCCTTGAATTATCATCACATCAGGGTATGTATGTTGACGATAACGCGGTATCCACAAGCGGACATCACCAATATAAACGTCATAGTTTTTCTTTCTTAATCCGTATTTTAAGGAAGCTGCGAAATTAAGAGCTATTTTATTATGATTTGTTGTTCCTCCAGTCATAGCTATAATTTCTCCATCTCGATATTCGCTTTTATACTCTGCTTGTTCTTCGAGTTCTAAGTATTCTTCTGGTGTGTAGTATCGTGTTTGTGTTTGCATAATATCAACACAGAGTTAATAATTGTGATATTAATAAGATTCTATCATGATCTAATTTTGTGACGGTTCAGCAGTCCTAAACCCCTACTTCTCTTCCTGCATACTTCTGACAATCTTTGTGACAAGTTTTCTAGGAATAAACCTCACACATTTTGACATCATTTTATTCATAAACCCAGGAATAACAATTGTCTTTCCTCTCATTAACGCATCATAGCCCATCTGAGCCACAGTTTCCGCATCCATCATATTTTTCCCCTTCAGCATTTTAGAATCTGCCATGCCGGTTCTTTCATGAAAAGCAGATGCAGTTGAACCTGGACAAAGAACTGTGACGGTGACACCTGTACCTTCTAATTCATTAGCGATCGCTTCTGAGAATGATAAAATATAAGCCTTAGTGGCAAAATACACTGCCATTAACGGACCTGGTTGAAATGCAGCCGCAGAAGCAACATTTAATATCTTGCCATGACCTTGTTTAACCATTTCTTTGAGAAACAACTTAGTTAAATGGGTCAGACAAACTAAATTTACCTGCAACATTTCCAATTCAGTCTTGAGATTAGTTTCATTAAATAACCCATAAGTACCAAACCCGGCATTATTTACCAGAATATCAACTTTGATACCAGATTCTTGTAATTCTGTGAAAATTTCTTCAGGAGATATAGATATAGATAAATCTTTAATAATAGGTTTAACAGAAATTCCAAATTCTTCTGCAAAATCAACAGCTATTTTTGTGATTTTTTCTTCTAGTCTATCTACCAAGACTAGATTATAATTATTATGAGCAAAAATACGAGCTAATTGATAACCGATACCATTAGCTGCACCCGTAATCAAAACTGTTCCCTGACGTTTTATGTTCATTTTAAGAAAGATGAGTTAGCTGGAGTTAGCATTGATAAATTGTGCCAACACCCTTACATTATAACAAATAAAAATTAAGCTGCATATAATAAGATTTCCAGAATAATTGACCGCAGATAAACGCAAATGAACGCGGATAAATACGGATAAATTCTGGATTTCATAATTATATGCAGCTTAACCAAAAATTGATATTAAGCAAGACTTAAGAAACCAGTTTGTACTAAGTAAGATGTGTAAGTCATCAACAATTGAGAATCAATGGTCGGACAAACAATGGAACTGCCTTTGAGTGCTTCTAGAGTTGCTTCACAACTGATAATTGGTCTTCTTGCTTGTAAATACAAATCAGGAATGGTGATTTGTTCATCAGACCAACGTTCTAGTAAAAATGGTCGCAAAGTATATAATGGATTGTCTTGAGAAGTGACATTATTAATTAACTCTGCTTGCCACTCTTCATAAGGAATCATCTTCAGTGAAAATCCAAAAGAACGCACCCAATCAACTAAAGATTTTAAGGAAGCAGGTTGGGGATGTTGTAAATGGAAAGCCTTACCTACTGATGTTTCTTGTCGAGAAAGATAAACAACAGATTTGCTCACATAATCAACAGGAGACATATCCAACATATAATCTACATCAGGGAAAGAACCCATTTGCAGACAACCTTTAATCATCAAATTGATGAAATCATGGGTATTACAAATCCCGGTTTGGCTATCTCCAGAAATTAAAGGAGGTCTATGAATAGTAATAGGTAATCCTCGACTACCAGCAATTTTTACTAATTTTTCTGCCACCCATTTAGTTTGGGAATAACCGAGGAAAATACCTTCCCAATCATGAAAATCATCATCTTCTTTAACTAACTTACCAGCATAAGCACTGGATTCAAAAACAGCCACACTAGAAACATAATGCAATGGCTTAACTTTAGTTTGACAAGCCAAACGCAAAACTTCCTGTGTACCCAAAACATTCGCTGTTTTTAATGCTGAGTAAGGATAAACATAATTCAGTAAAGCTGCACTATGATAAATAGTATCAATATTAGCAGCTAGATTTTGAAATTGTTCTGCATTAATTCCTAAATGTGGCTGTGCTAAATCCCCAATAATGGGAATAATTCTGCCACTATAATGATCTTGCCAAATGCCATATTGTTGCAAATTATTTGCTAATTTGCTTTTACCTTCTTCCAAATTACTAGCACGGACTAAGCAATAAAGAGTTGCGTCCGATACTTCTAGTAATTCCTTGATAATGAAAGCACCTAAATAACCTGTTCCCCCGGTTAAAAAGATGTTTTTAGGGTTAGTAACAGAAACAGCAGTGCCTATGGGTTGAATAGTGGGGTCTAGAACAGCTTCCGCACCTAAATCTAGAAGAGGAGGAGCAAAACTAACAGGGGAATTTGTTCCAGAACCTGCATCTTGTAGCTGAGAACCATTACTAGATTCTTCTGACAATCGTTGGGAAAGTGCCGCAATATTAGGATAATGCCAAAGTAAAATAGGAGAAGGTTTAAAACCTAGTAATTCCTCTAATTTACTAATGATCATCATGGCTTGAGCAGAATCCAAACCATAATTTTCTAAGTTTTCATCAACATCAATTTCTGCGGTTTCAACTCCGACAACTTCCGCGAGATGGGAAACTAGAAATGATTGAATACTTTCAGAAGTACAAGACTGTTTTAAACTCATTTTTACTTCTCCAATGTAGAAGGAATTGGTTGATATTGACTGTAATAAGTAGGCATTTGTAAACCCTGCATTTTTAAACTGTGACTACGATATAAAAATGCTGTCCCCCTCATAATTTGGTCAGCAACATCAACAACATGACGCTGATTATATTCTGACAAATATGAACCACGCACCCAGTCATTGAAACCACCCATAGCTGGACCACACCATATTTGATAATCAACTTCCCGACCTTTTTCACCAGTGCTAGACCACCGAGAAGATAATCCTAAATACCAACGAAAGATGACAGCCATTTTCAATTTAGGATTATTAACAGCTTTACCCAATTTTTCAGGATTTTTTTGGGATAAATAAGCCGCTGCACCTTCCCAAACTTCCGCAAGACTTTTCCGAAAAATTTGTTTTTCTAGCTTCTCTTTTTCTGCTGAGGGAATCTGTTCAATAGAGTCGTAAGTGCGATACAATTCATATAGTTTTTGCGCTCGCATGGGAAACATTGTCCCCCGTTTGAGAACTTGTAATTTGACTCCCATTTCAAACATATCGGCTGCGGGAGCCATTGTCATATCTGCCATTTCTGCTTGTGCTAACAACTTTTTAGTATGTTCACAAGCGCCAGATTCCACACAAGATTGATTAATTGAACCAGTCACTATATAAGCAGCACCCATCATAAAACCAGCTAAAGCTGCTTCTGGTGTACCAATGCCTCCAGCCACGCCAATTCTAATAGGAACTGAGTAATTATATTGCCCTTGAATTTCATCTCTGAGGGCAATAATTGAAGGTAATAAACATACTAAAGGACGATTATCTGTATGACCACCAGAATCAGCCTCAACGGTAATATCATCAGCCATTGGCACTTGTCTAGCCAAATTAGCTTGCAATTCGGTAATTAGTCCTTGCTGAAGTAACTCTTTGAGAATTCGTTCCGGTGCTGGTTGTAAAAATTTAGTGGCAACTTCTCGACGGGAAACTTTAGCTATTACCTTATTTCGGATATCAATTTGATTAGCTGCATTTAATCTTAACCCAGCAACTCGATAATAAACGATATTAGGAGTTAAGTCTAAAAATGCTGATGCTTCTACAGTTCTGACACCATATTTCAGATATAAATCTACAGCGCGGCGTTCAATAGCTGGTTCGTTAGGACTGTGAATTAAATTGAAAGCATAAGGACCACTAGGTAACGCTTCTTGAATAGTATTAATCGCAGTTTCTAAGCGTTCTGGAAGTAAACCACCTGCACCAAAAGAACTTAAAATTTTCTCTTTTCCGAGTGCAATTACCATTTCTTCAGAAGCAATACCCCCAGCCATTGCTCCTGTCATATAGGCATATTTTACACCATAAGCGGCGAGAAAACTAGGGTCGCCAAGTTGTTGTAAACGTAGGGGAGGGAGTGATATTAAAAGTTCTGCTTGTCCAGATAAAGCATTATCAGCAGATGATAAATAACCATCATTAGTAGCACCGATTTTCCCAGCTATTTTAATAATATAACAAGGTTTATCTGATGTTAATAGTTTATCTTTGATAGCACTTTTTTCAAAGCTAACACAATCTAATGAACCCTTCCAAATTTGGTTTTGGTGATTACAGGTGAAAAAACCCAGTCCATTATCATGTTTACTTAGTACCGTCTCGATTGTTGTCACGGTAATTATTCCTCAATTTATAAGCAAAGGATGTGAAATGAAGAATCTAGCTCACGCAGAGGCGCAGAGGCGCAGAGAAAGAACATTACATCTCAGTGTAATTTTCAGTCCATTTCTGAACACAGTTCAGTTAAGCATTTTTTCTTCCCTCTGTGTCCTCTGTGCCTCTGTGGTTAGTTAAAAAAGAGTTTTACACTTAACACTAAGTGAATTATTTCTCTTCCTTGAGTAAGTTTTGAGCGCAAGCTAGTTGCAATTGAATAATTTCGCTCATTTGCTGACTAAAATCCTGTCTAGCTGCTAAGAAGTTTGTGTGAGTTTTAGTTAATTTGGCAGTATTGTTACTCAAGTTTTGATACTGAGCTTTTTTTAAATCATTCATGCTAATTTTTTCACCAGATTCTTGATTTATGTTTGGCTTTAAGATTTTTGTTGACTCAAAGAATTTTAGTTTCTTTGACAATTCCAAACCGTTCTCCATGATCGTTTTTATGGTATTTTTTTGTAGCTTTGGTTGGGGTTTGGAGTAAATCTCTGTGGGTGCTATTTTCTCGGATGTCTGTAGAGAATTAATTATTTTATACTCTGGCTGAGTAGAAATTGTTTGCTTTTGGTTATTAGCAAAAATTTGGCGATTTTCTGCATTTAAAATTGCAGCAGTCATGGAACTACCACCTAATGTAACTTTCCTCAGTGCAGCTTTTTTTTGTTGAGTGTTTTCTGAGAATAGGTTATATAAAGGAGCTAGATTCAACTTGACTTGATGACTTAATAGTTTTGCTAATGCTTTAATTAGGGAACTATGGTCATCTGTACCGCGTCGGTTTAGGGATACGGTAAGATGTTCTTGATTAGCTAAATTTTTATCTATCCAGCGTGAACAAATACCACCAGCGCCGGCTTCAATAAATATTTTTGCCCCGTCACCATAAACGCGATTAACTAAGCGGGGAAAGTCGAGTTGTTGACATAACCCTGTAGCAATATTGTGGGCAATTTCTTGGCTATCAAGTTCAATTGATTGATATTCAGCCGCAGAATAAAACTTAATTCCGGGTATTCTTTGCGCTGGTATAGTGTATAATTTTTCCAATTCTTGAGATTCTGATTGCATTGCTTGACAATGAATTACATGATCAAAAGGAGCAGGAAAGGAATTACAACCCAGGGTTTTAATTACTCGTTCACACGCGGCTGGTTCTCCGGCAATTAATACTTCTTCTGCTGTATTAATCTGTGTCAAATAAACGTGAGGTTCATTTTTTAAACATTCTCTAACTTGGGCTGGACTAGCCATGAGAACGTAGTTAGCCCATAACTTATTTTCTGGAACTATGTCAGTTTTTGGTAGTCCCCAATACTCACGGACAGCATTTTTAGGACCAGATAATCTGTCTCCAAATAAAGCTGATGAATTAAATGTGTGACTGACTTCATAAAAATTACTCCATACTCCTTGAGCAACCATCATGCTAGTTTCACCTAAGCTATATCCGAAAATATATTTAGGTTTAATTTGGAAATCCTCAGTAATAATTGTGGAGATTAATCTGGTAAAAAGCACTTCTGCTTCAAACATTGCCAGAGAATCATCTAACAATTTCTTTTCTAGAATTTCTAATTGTCGAGTTGACAATTTACTCAAACTTCTCGGAAATACCAATTTTTCAACATCCGCAGCCCGTTCGTCAAGACTTTTGATAATCACATCATCTAAGACTTTAGGAAATAAACGGAAAAGACTCCGACCAATACCCAGGTAAGTATTAACAGCAGCGGGATAAACAAAGGCAATTTCTCCATCTTTACCCAGGGGTTTGGGTGTAAAATAACTACCTATGGGAGTTTGCCAATCTTTACCATTTGCAAAGGCATTAGTTACACCTTTTTTCGCAGAATTAATTTCTTTAATTAATTCTTTTTGGTTGCGTCCAGTTAGGGAAAGTGTATATTTGCTGTCAGAATTTTGTTGAAATTTAACAAAGGTTTGACTTGCAATATTTTTGAGAGAATCAGCATTTTCAATTGTTGCTTGCAAATGATCCAATGCTGCTAATAAGCTAGATTGATCATCTGCGGCAATGGGTAATAAATGCAAAGGTCTTGATTCTAAATATGTGCTGGTACGTTCTGGTTGTGCGGTTTCTTCTGATAAGATGATATGGGCAAAAGAACCGTCACAACCAATACTATTAATCGCGGAAATTCGAGATTTGACCTCTTTTTGCAAAAACCAAGGTCTCGATTCTGTGGCAACATAAAAAGGACTACCTTCCCATACTTGCGGTGTTTTCACACCAGACCAATTAGGAGTTCCGGGAATATATCTGTGATAAATACTCAGTGCAGTTTTAATTAAACTGGCAATTCCAGATGCAACGAAGGTATGACCAATATTAGCTTTAACGCTACCTATAGCGCAGTGTAAACCATCTCCTACTGAGGGATAAGCTTGGAGGATACCGTTAATTTCGGCTTCGTCTTCTGCGGGGATACCACTAGCGCAGACTTCCAAATAATTGACTTTTGTGGGTTCAATGCCGGCTTGTTGAAAAGCTTGTTGACATACTTGGGTAATGGTATGGCTATCTACAGCCATTGAGGAAGATTGACCAATGCTAATACCATCAATTACTGCATAGATACGTTGATTATTTGCTAACGCTGTATCATGACGTTTAAGAACAACTGCACCTGCACCTTCTCCCACATTCCAACCATTGGCTTTTTCGTCAAAACTTAAGGTATTGACTCCTGTATTAATTTTGCCAAATTGACTTCGCAATAAGACATTTTCTACACCTCCTGCTAAGTCAACAGCACCCACAACTACAGCATCTACTTCATGGGTATCTAGCAGCATTTGCGCTAATTCTAGGGCTTTAAAAGCGGCTGTTTCGACAGCACTAATGGTAAAAGATGGACCAGAAAAATTCCATAAAGAGGAAATCCGACTAGCCATAATATTGGTAACGTGACTGAGATATTCACTAAGTTCAACTTGATTGTGAATACTATCTTGAACTATGCCTTCTAATTGATTGATCTTTTCTGGTGATAAAACAATTTCTGCACCATTTAAACCATCTTTAATTTGCCAAGGTAAATTCCATCTTTGCTGGAGTTGGTGTACAGATAATTCTGTATCTGCGGCAATAATTACCGCTACGTTGCTATTAGGTGAAAGTCCCGCATCTTTGAGGGCGCGGTCAGCAACTCTTAATAATAAAAGTTGTTGAGAGTTGATTTTTTCAACTTCATTAGGAGGAATTTTGTAAGCTAAAGTATCAACTTCAAAATTATCAATATACGCTCCTTGGGGGACTTTTCCTGCTTCTAACCCATACTCTCGCAGTAAAGTTTCTTGTTCATTAATACCATGCCATCTTGATTCTGGCAGAGGAATAAAATGCTGTTTTCCATCGTAAATGCTGCTCTCAAAGGCATCTAATTCTTGACATTCTCCAAAAAAGGCATCCATGCCCACAATTGCCATCTTTGCAGTCTTATGTTGCTGAATATTCATTTGCTTACTTCCCCTGTTCTAGAATAATATGAGAGTTTGTTCCACCAAAACCAAACGCACTTAAAGCTACTCTTTTAATTCCTTGACTTGGCCATTTAGTCGGAGTTCTGACAATGTTTTGTGGAGAGATAACATTATTTTCAGAACCTATGGGTTGAGTCACATGAATAGTTGGAGGAATAACCCCATGAGACATACTTAAAATTGTCTTGGTTATGCCTACCATGCCCGCAGCAACTAGTAAATGACCAACATTTGTTTTTGTTGAACCTACTAATGGTGCTGCTTTATATGGACTAAAAAAGCCTTCAATTGAGTTACATTCGGTGGTATCTCCCAATAGAGTACCGGTAGCATGGCACTCTAAATAATCAATAGTTTCGGGGTTAAGTTTAGCTTCTGAATAAGCTCTTTGATATGCCAGATTTTGCCCTTGAGGATTAGGACTAAGAAGGTGTTTACCTTTACCATCATTAGATAGTCCATTACCACAAATTGTTGCCAGAATCTTGTCACCATCTCTAACAGCATCACTATGTCTTTTGAGCATTACCATTCCTGTGCCTTCGGAGGTAATTAACCCGCGTGATGACTTATCGAGAGGACGACTAATGCCATTATCTGGATATCCTTGAATACCAGAAAATAACATTCTCACAAATAATGGATCTGCACAACTAATAGCACCAGCTAACATCAAATCTGCTTTGCCAGATTGTAGATAATGGGATGCTAATTTAATGGCGTAAAATGATGACGAACAAGCAGCATCTATACAGAAATGAGTTGCAGATAGAGAAAATGCTTTGGAAACTATGGCAGCGGGTAAACCGGAAACCATAGCATTGTATGGAGAGACTTTTGTAGAGGTTGATAAACCTCCTAAATGAAAGTCTTTTTCCTGTAATAGTTCACCAATTGCAGGTTGAATATTTTGCTGATAAATAGGAGCAAATAATTGATTAGAAGCTTTGGTTGGTAATCCTAAAGCTCCTAAAATTACGCCACATTTGGCAAGTGCAGTTTGATTTCCCCAATAGCCACTTTGAATGATGGCTTGTTTGGCAGCGTACAATGACCATTTAAAGGTATTATCTAAGCTTTCAACAAATGCCGCAGGTAAGTTATACTCGTTGGCATCAAATTTAAAGTCGCGGATAAATCCACCTTTTTGAAAGTAGAATTTTTCCGGTTTACCTTTGATTTCATCGTAGAATATAGCGGGATCTATTCCCAAATCCGCTACAGTTATAGATGATGTGGAATCTTTTTCTGCGGTGAGATTCTGCCAAAATTCTTCAGGATTATTCGCATCGGGAAATAGGCAAGATAACCCGATGATTGCTATTTTTTCCACTTTTGAAATCCTCATTGGGGGATGAGGGAACGAGATATTATTACTCTTTTCCCTATGTTATTTAGGATTTACGCGATTCCCCAATGTTTATGGATTTATGGACGCAGGAAGATAATTAAGAGAAATGAACCACGTTCGCGTAGCGTCCCGTAGGGATAGGTACGAAGAACACGAAGAAGGAAGAGAAGAAGAAGGAAGAAAGAAGACAATAGAAAATTATATTTCTCTAGGACTTACTCTCTGCGACTCTGCGCCTCTGCGTGAAATAAATTCATATTCACCAAAAACAAAAGTCGTATGTTTCTATTGTTTATTTAACATTTTCATTGGCCAAATTACGGCTTTTGCTCCTAAGATTTTGGAGTAGATTTTTCCTTGATGATCATGAATAATGAAGTTGACTGTTGCACCTGTGTCGGTTTTGGCTATGATTTCACAGGAAACATAAAATGGGACGTTGAATGGTACTGCTAGATATTGTTCACAGTATGTTAATTGTCCGGGTAAACAAACTTCTTTATGGATATAATTTAACCATAGCCATAATGTTTGGGTACTCAAATCAATGATGTAAGGGTTATGCCATTTTACGGGAAATTGTCCTTGTTCTTTGGCTGTGATTTCTTGCCAACAACATTCGGCTGTGAGTTTTTCTGAGCTAATATTTAAAACTTTGGTAATTTTTTGGAATGCGGGACCATGAAATAGGGATAAATCACCATTTTGATAGAAGTCTTTGGCTGTATCAGTGACGATATTATCTTCTCTGAGATCCATTGCTTCATAAATGGGTGCTTCTGGCATATTTTTTACCAGTTTTATCAGAGAACTAAAGTGATAATGAGTTCTACCTTCGGGGGTTTTACTCAATATTTTGGTCTGAAATTCGACAAAATCACCATCAACTTTGGCAACTTCTTGGATTTCTAGAATATGTTCTTTAGCTAAGGTAGAATTAAAGGTAATTCCTTTTAAAACTTTGAAGTCTTGGCAACTGAAATATGTGTAACCTGGATAAATTTCTTCACAGCCATTTACCATCCATGATTTAGCACAGGTTGCTGGTAAAACTGGTGAACCTGCAATTGTATGATCATGCAAAAATGGATTTTCTGCTAATGTCATTCTTCTGCGAATACGATAGCTACGAAGTTCTAAACCTAAAGGAGCAGGTGGTAGTTTCATGGGACTACCAATCACAACTTGTGGATGATCTTGATAGGCTGGATGTAGTTCATTAACTAACATTTGTGTCCCAACTTCTACGGGAATAATACTAATTCCTCTTTCTGCAAATGCTTTTTTTAATTGTGGTGTCACCATGCCACTATCCCAACCACCCCAGTTAATTGCCACTACATGACAATTGGGGTTATATTGTTTCATTAAGTGGGCTGATTTACTGAGAATTTCGTTAGCGATCGCATAATCACTTTGACCAATATTACCATAAAATCCAGTCACGGACGAAAACAATACTAAATGTTGTAGCTGCTGAGGATTAACACAATTGAGGAGATTTTCTAAACCCTGAACTTTGGCTGTGTAAACTTTCTCAAAATCATCTTCTGTCTTTTTTTCAATTAACTTATCGGCTAAGTTACCAGCACCGTGAATAATTCCGGTAATTTGACCAACTTTATCAGAAATTTCTTGTAATTTAGCTTGCAATTTTACAGTATCGGTGACATCAACACTGATATATTCAGCCGTTCCTCCTGTCGCTTCAATAGCTGCTAAGGTCTTCTTAATTTCTCGACTAGAATGAATTTGATTAAATATCTTTTGTACCATCATGGGTGTTGGTTTCTCACCTTGAGAAATCAAATTTTCCATAATGCGCTTTTTCAAAGCAGAATCTTCCACGCAATCACGAACATATTCGGGTTCTGTGGTAATTTCTGAACGACCTAAAAGAATAAACTTACAACGTTGATGTTGAGCTAATTTAATAGTACATTGAGCAGTGATTCCCTTTGCGCCACCACTGACAACAAAGACAGAAGATGGACTAACTTGAACAGTTGCAGTCATAACTATGATTTATGGGATTTATTTGATTAATATGTCGTAACTATGATTTATGTGATTTGTTTGATGAAAATGTCGGAACTATGATTTGTGGGATTTGTTTTATAAAGATGATTAATTGATTGATAAATAAACAAGTAACTCAATCAAAAAAATCAAAGAAATCAAAAAAATCATAGTTTAGACATTGACTAATCAAACAAATCACAGTTTAGACATTACTCACTTTTTGCCACCAGCGTTACCCGTCCTTGATCACCATAACCAACTTCGCCAATATAGCGATTAGAATCATGTAATTCAGCCACAATATATTGGGCAGATTCGTGAGGATCTAAAGTGGGATTTAGGTCAATCGCTCGGAAGAATACCTGTGGCCATTCCCAGCGCAAACTTTTTGTTAAACCAAACAAACCGGCACTAATTGGACTAAAATTAGTTTGATGTCCTAAACCAAATTCACCGTCAAGATGGGCAACTGTACAAAAACTGGTTTTTCCTGGTAAAGATGCGGCATTATTCAAAGTTGCTTTCAGATGTTTAGCCATTAAAAACACTTGTTTAATAATTGCCTTTTCTGCTTCTGGATAGGAAATATGTCCAGGTTTTTCAGGAGTAAATTGAGGATGTAGGTGAACAAATGCCCCAATCGGTCCGTGTTTAGTAGTCACACTTTGCAATAATAATTGCAGATGTTGTTCACTCATATTTGCCAATGTGACGCGGGTAACACCTGTGGGTAATGGCAATTGCGATGCAACTAATGATTGGGGGAAACTCAAAACTACAACTTTCCAACCTTGTTCTATCAGTGCGTGGACTACTTTGCTAGTAGTTAAAGAACCATCATCAGTAATTAAACCAATGTGTCCTTCGGGTAACTGCGCTTCTAAAAAATCTGGTCTGGGTAAGGTTTTAAGTTGAGCGGGACGACGGGGAAGATTAGGGTCTACGATGGGGGGTGGGGTGAGAGAATCCAGGAGAGGGCGCAGTCCCTGCGCCCCTACGCTGGTGGTTGTTACCGGGTTAACATCAATGTGCGGCTTTTTTTTTTCACCTCCCACCAGTGATTGGAGGTAGTTAACGATTTGCCCGATTGTCCGGAGGTCGCCTAATTCTTCTATATTGGGTTTGGGTAAGTCAGGATACGCTTCCTGCATTGCTCCGAGTATTTCTACCCGTTTGATGGAATCTATCCCTAAGTCGGCTTCCATGTCCATGTCCAGTTCTAGCATTTCGACTGGATAACCTGTTTTTTCGCTGGTGATGTTTAACAGGGTTTGTCCTAAATCTGCATATTCGTTGCTGGGGACTGGGGACTGGGGAATGGAAACTGGTTCTGGTATTACTTCTTCTGTAACCTGTTTTGCTTCTACTTCTTCTTTTACCTCTAAACTGTCACCTGTCACCTGTAACCTGTCACCTTTTACCAGATATTCGACAACTTGACCAATGGTACGTTTTTCTGCCAGTTCTTCCAGGTTGGGTTTAGGCAAGTTGGGATATAATTCCTGCAATCCTCCCAGAATTTCTACTCGTTTAATGGAGTCAATTCCTAAGTCGGCTTCCATATCCATATCGAGTTCTAGCATTTCGATAGGATAACCAGTTTTCTCGCTGGTAATGCTTAAGAGGTTGTTAGCTAGATCATCCAGATTTAAGTTGCTGGTTACAGGTGTGGGTTCTGGGATAAATACAACTGGGGACTGGGGAATAATAATTGGTTCAGGTTCAATGACTGGTGCTGCAATTACAGGTTCTGCAATTTGAACTTTTGGCTCAATTACTGGTAATGGTTGAGAGGGAATAATGGTGGCTGTGGGAGGGACAGGTGCTTCTTCTGGAGTAACACTAACATTTGCAGGTGCTATTTCTTGGGTGTCAGAAATAAGTTGAGAATATTCTTCTTGAATGAGTTGGAAAAAGTGTTTGGTATATTCTATCTGTTCCCGCAGATATTGTTCATGAATACGGAGGGTTTCACTTTGTTGGGAATGAAACTGAATCATACTCCGCTCTAAGCTTTCCATGATTACTTGCTTAATTTGAGCAGCTTGGGCGGAGGATTTAGCATTAGCAAATAAGGTGTTTTGCTGCTGCATTAATTGGAAGAAGGTTTTGGCGTATTCTATTTGATGGTTGAGATAGGTGCTGTGAACTTCTAAATTCTCGCTTTGGTTGTGCTGGAACTGGCTCAGAAGTTGTTCTAAGCTGGTGAGAATTTGTTGGCAATTTATAAGTTTATCTGGTGTTTGCATCTTCTCGCTGGATTGGGGCGCGAACAGTTCTGGACTGGATTGTTTTTGAATGGTTGCAGTGGTAGTCATCTGATGCTGTAGCTGGAACTGGGTTTCAATGAGGGGTTGTTTTTTGTGTCCGTTACCGTTACCGTTGCCGTTATGTTCGTTGGTTGGAGCAATTCTGGCAATTACAGGGGTTTCTATTTCGGAAATATTGGGTGTGATTTCGGAAATATTGGGCGCGATTTCGGAAATATTGGGCGCGGGCCCCGCGCCCCTAATGATTTTGTGTCCGTCCTGTAATGCTTCTTTGAAGGCGTTTTTGGTTTTGTCGGAAATGTAGTTGATGCCAGTTAATTTGACGCTGAGGGTCTTTTTGGTGGCAATGGGGGAAAGTATGGCAGGAAGTTTGTAGGGGTCAAGATTGCCCAAATTCATGCCAATAACGCGCAATTGGACGGCTGCTTCTCTGAGGGAGCGATCGCTGTTTTTGGAGGCGCTGGGATTGAGAGATATGGTAAGATGGGGGCGATCGCCTAAAATATCTTTCACCAAGTTACTCAACACCCGTTTTGGTCCAAATTCTACGAAGCAATAACCACCAGCAGCATAGATATTTTCAATCTCCTGTTTAAACAGTACCGAACTAGCCAAATGGCTTTCTAAATTCTTTTGAATCGCCGCTGCATTTTGCGGATAATGTTTACCAGTGACATTACTAAAAACCGGAATTTGCGGACTTTGGAAAGTTACCGACTTAGTCGCAATAGCAAAAGACTTTTGTGCGAAGGCAATCAACGGAGTATGGAAAGCCGCAGACACAGGCAATAAAATCGCACTATATCCTAACTTTTCGCAAGCATCTTGAACTTTTTGAATTTCTAACTTTGGTCCTGCTAAAACAATTTGGGTAGGAGAATTAAAGTTAGCAATACTTACTTTTGGAAACTGCTTCAGCACCGGTTCAATTTTGCTGATATCTTCCTTCACCGCTAACATACTACCAGCATCATGATCTGGGTCTTTGGGTGCGGCCATTGCTTGTCCTCTAGCTTTCACTAGGAACAAATAATCAGCCTCACTCAACACTCCCGCAGCCCACAAAGCCGTTAATTCACCAAAACTATGACCAGCGGTGAAATCTGCCTTAAAACCAGCCTGTTGCAAAATTCCATACAAACCAGCACTAAACACCCCAATTGCCGGTTGTGCATATTCGGTTCTTTGCAAAGTTGCAACTTGGGCTTTTTTCTCAACTTCATCAAAAGTAGAACGAGGGAAAACCACTTCAGAAACCGGTTGCAAATTGCTTTGCTTGAACAGATGATCCATCTTCCCATATAACTGTCGCAAGCTGGGGAAATTCATCACCGCCTCTCGTCCCATTTCCAAGTATTGAGAACCTTGTCCAGAGAATAAAGCGACAACCTTTCCACCTAAATCCATGCCAGTAGCACGGTAATAAATACCTTGAGGATGTTCCCAAGAAATTGCATCAGGCTTACTTTTTAATAAACCAATTCCCACTTCCAGCAACTTACAAGCTTCTTGTAAATTCTCAGATACAAATCCAATTCTGACCGCAGTTTTAGGAATAGTTAGAGATTGACAATCTAGAACTAATTGGGAATAGGATCTTTCCCCATCATCAGCTTGCAAATTATTTAAAGTCGCTTCTAACTTGCTAATTAATTCCGCGTGAGTAGCACCAAAAAACAGCACCTCACCCGCAGCACCATGTAAACGATAGGAACTTTGTTGTTCCGGTTCGTATTCTTCCAAAACAACGTGGTAATTTGTGCCACCAAAACCAAAAGCACTCACCCCCGCCCGTCGAGGAGTTTCACCTTCTGCCTTTATCCAAGGTCTAGTTTGAGTATTTAGATAAAAGGAAGAATTTTCAATATCTAATTTGGGATTTGGTTCAGTAATATTGATAGTTGCTGGCAATACTTTATGATGCAAAGCTAGAGCAGTTTTAATTAAACTAGCAGTACCAGCAGCAGCTTTTGTATGTCCAATTTGCGACTTCACACTTCCCAAAGCAATATGTTGTTTTTGGCTGTCAAATTTCCCAAAGAAATCCTGCAAAGAACTAAATTCTATCGGATCTCCAGCCATTGTCCCTGTACCGTGTGCTTCCATTAAACCCACAGTTGCCGGAGAAAAACCAGCATCATCATAAGCTCGTTCTAAGGCTTTAACTTGTCCTTCTTTTCTAGGGGCATAAATACTCTTATAACGCCCATCACTAGAAGTACCAATTCCCTTAATTACCGCATAGATTTTATCCCCATCTTTTTGGGCATCTTCTAGGCGTTTGAGGAGAATCATCCCAATGCCTTCACCTAACATCATGCCATCGGATTTAGCATCAAATGGTTTCACATTATCGCTAGGAGTAACCGCCGGAGTTTTGCTGAAGGAAATGTAAGCCATGATGGTGTTATCGGTGTCTACTCCACCGGTTAACATCATGTTGCTACGATGTTCAACTAATTCACTAATGGCCATTTTTAATGCCCCAAAGGAACTAGCACAAGCTGCATCAACTACACAGTTTGTACCACCAAAGTTGAGACGGTTAGCAATTCTGCCAGCAACCACATTTGCTAACATTCCAGGGAAAGCATTTTCATCCCATTTCACATAAGCAGATTTGATTTTATCAACGATTTTTTTGGTATCTTCGTCAGATAAACCACTGCTTTTGAGAACTTTTTCCCAAATTGGATATTCTAATCTGGCAGCTAATGGCATTCCCAATTGTTTGCCCATAGCCACACCCAAAATCACGCCGATATTTTCGCGGCTAAATTCACGGGAGTCGCTATAACCAGCATCTTCCATTGTTTCTTTAGCAACTACTAAACTTAATAGTTGAGAAACATCTGTAACTTCTAAAATGCTGGGAGGAATTCCGAATTCCATCGGATTAAAATCAACTTCAGGAATAAAACCACCACGTTTACAATAAGTTTTATCTTCTGCTGTTCTCGGATTAGGATCATAGTAATCTTCTACACTCCAATGGCTAGAAGGAACATCCGTAATACAGTCAATTTTATTAACAATATTTTGCCAGTAATCCCTTAATGTTCTCGACTGAGGCATTAAAGAAGCCATGCCAATAATAGCTATAGGAGTTGTGTGCAGTTTTCTATTAATTTCGTTCGTTGACATGGAATTTATCGAATTTTCTAAGTTTCCTGAATTCATTTTTCCTTCCTCTATAAACTTCAGCACAGCCTGTTCAAAACTATTAACTTGGGCTTCTAATTCCGTCAAAGAACTTTTTATTGTGTCTATCTTTTGAGGGGGGCAAGACATAGGACATAGACTAATTTTGAGTACCGTGAATTGTGCAGCAGACTATTAACAGATAGTTATCCAATCTGCATTCGTTCGCGCCGCAGGTAAGTTTAAATGCTTGACTTGACAAAATTTTGAGTATTTTTTGGATATTTTTCCACAATTTTAGAACCTTGTATTCGTGAATAAATACTAGAAAATACTCAACTTGTGAAAATGAGATCCAGTCAGCAAATTGTAAAGTCTGTAGGGGCGCAGGGCCTGCGCCCTCGATTATATTGCACCAAGCGTGATTACCGCTATAAAAAGTGTCAATTACATTGTGTTAATAACTGGCAAAAGGACATACTTAAACTGAAGTGGTTTTATCTCGTATTCATTCAATGTTTTACCTATTGGATAACAACGTTGTGTATGTTGATATAGAAATTGCCAGTTTTGAAAGTCCAGGATAACCTATTTTAGATGATTAGACTGATCAAAGCTGCCAAAATCGTTACAAAAATAATAAACACTCTGTGGAGAATTTTGTGAATAGTGAAAAAATACTTAAACAGGTTTTCAATCATCTAGCAGTTGCTAACTTAGTGAGATCCAAAACCCCGGTTTATTCAGGGATAGGTTTTGTTTCTTTAGGCAATCCTACTGTAAAAAACTGCATGGATTTTAGTATTTCTTCCGTTAATGGAAATCAAATCAACAATTTATCTTTCATCTATAAATGTTGAATTAATAAAAAGACTAGCACAATTTATGAAAACGGAATAGTTCATTTTTGCTAATTTTTGGGAGAAAATATTTGTCAAATTACCTCATGGTCAATAAAACATAATTAGCCAAGTATAATTCAGAACTATATTTATCCATAACATATCCTGAGTAATTACGGGTTTAATATCAATCTTAGCTTGATAATTCAAGAGTTGCAGTTAAATTGTCTTATAAGTAACTTATAAATAAATCACACAGCCAACATTTGAACATAATTGGGTCTTTTTTGAGCAAACTATCATAATCAAGTCTTTGTTTTTGATGAATTTATAAGATAACTTACCTTTTATAGATAATTGGTTATTTATAAACCAAACATTAATTTATGGGATGTTGAACATTAACCTGTAAACATATCAATTGTGATGAAATATGGACAATTAGCATCTATTTACGATAATTTGCTAAAAAAAGTACAGATTTTTAAATTAATTTATGAGTAATTAAATATAGTATCTAGTCAAGGATTTTCTTGATAAAAACGACTAAATTTAGTTGACAATATCCAAGTTATTTGGGATAATCACAGGTAAGTTTATTGATTTACCTAAGTTATTAGCATCATCACAACTTGGGCAGTGCAGATTTTTATTTCTCCTTAAAGCTATCGTATTTTAGGCTACTTAATCAAATGGCAACTCAACATAAAATTGATAGCATAGCGTGGCATTAGCCATAGATAATTGTAAGTAAAAAACCGCTAATTTGGGTATTTATAACAGCTAAAATGCTGATAACAATTCATACATAAATAATTAGACATATCTCTGATCTAAAAGCAACAGAGAATAAGTCTATAAACATGACTGGGAATTTTAGATTTTAGATTAAAAAACTTGGTACAAGTCCCCAATCGTCAATCCCAAATCTAAAATTTTCGAGCTTCTACACTTTAGGTTGGAGTCAATCCAAAATTGAGTGACAAGTATTTTTCCGAAATAATACCATTGGAATAAAAATATGGCAGTAAATAAAGAACGCCAACTATTCAACCTGACTTCATTAAAATGGAGAATAATTCTAGCAACTTCTCTAACTTTCTCTACAGGTTTAGTATCTTTATACATTTTCCATCAATTAAAGACCAATTCTCAAACTCAAACTCCTGCTGTTAGTTCCGTTATTAAATCTCAATCCACTCCTGTTAAAGTTGCCGTAACTGCTTTAGGAAGATTACAACCACAAGATAAAATTACTTATTTATCTGCTCCTAATTCTGTCAATGGTGTTCGCGTAGAAAAATTATTGGTAAAGGAAGGAGATAATGTTAAAAAAGGACAAGTATTAGCCTATCTAGAAAACTATGCTCGTTCTCAAGCAGCTATCCAACAAACATTTGATAAATTATTAATTGCCAGAACTAAACTTGCACAGGTACAAGCTGGAGCAAAAACTGGAGATATCAATGCTCAAAAAACCGCAATTACTAGATTAAATTCCCAATTAAAAGGAGACGCTGCGGCTCAAACAGCAACAATCAACCGCATTCAGGCTGAAGTCGAAAATGCACAAAAAGAGAGCGACAGATATCAACAATTATCAAAAGCTGGTGCTGTTTCTGCTTCTGTTGCTGATACTAAAAAGTTAGTTCTCAAAACCACACAACAGCAGTTAAAAGAAGCCGAAGCTACTCTCAAACGCACACAAGACACATTACAAGATCAACTTAAAGAAGGAAAATTCAAACTTAATAGTCTTAAGGAAGTCAGGACTGTAGATGTAGAGTTAGCAAAAACTGAAGTTAAAAGTGCAGAAACTGCAATTAAACAAGCAAAAGCTGACCATGATTTAACTTATATTACTTCTACTATAGACGGCACAATTTTAAGAATTCACACCAAAAATGGCGAAGTAATTGGTACTTCTGGTTTTGCAGAAATTGGTAATACGTCAAAAATGCAGGTTCTAGCAGAAGTATATCAAACCGATATTCAAAATGTTCGAGTTGGACAAAAAGCTATCATTACCAGCACTACATTTCCTGGCAAATTACAAGGAACTGTTAGAGAAGTTGGTTGGCAAGTTGATAAACAAGGCATCTTTAGTATTAATCCCAATTCTGACGCAGACCGGAGAGTAATTGAAGTCAAAATATCTATTGATGATTCCACCGATAGTCAAAAAATATCTCGCTTAACTAACTTACAAGTTGATGTTGCTATCCAGATTTAGTCATTGGTTATTAGTCATTGGTCATTGGTCATTGGTCATTGGTTATTAGTTATTGGTTATTAGTTATTTTCTAAAACTGACAACTGACAACTGACAACTAACAACTGACAACTGACAACTGACAACTGACAACTGACAACTGACAACTAACAACTAACAAATAATATGAATATCAAAATTCCTTTAGGGTGGCTACAGCTTGCCCAACAGAAACTTCGTTTTGTAATAGCTGTAGCCGGAATTGGCTTCATTGTCCTGTTAATGTTCATCCAGCTTGGTTTCCAAGATGCACTATATTCTAGCGCCACAGCACTACATCAACGATTGCACGGTGATTTATTTTTAGTTAGTTCTCAATATAAATCTTTGACAGCAATTCAAAGTTTTTCTCGGACTCGATTATACCAAACTTTAGGTTTTGATGGCGTGGATTCCGTTAGTTCAATTTATTTGCAATTTGCAAAATTAAAAAATCCTGTCAGTGGTGAGAAATATTCAATTTATGTCATTGGTTTTGACCCTGGAAAATCCGTACTAGATATTCCAGAAGTCCAACAAAATTTGGATAAACTCAAAATTCCTGATGTTATGCTCTTTGATAGAGATGCCCGTCCAGAATTTGGACCAATAGCAGAATTATTTAATCAAGGAAATATTAAACAAGCAATTGAAATCTTTCCCTTTGATGCTGTCAAAGGTTATCGAGTGAGAGTAGGTGGTTTATTTAGTTTAGGACCGTCCTTTGGTGTTGATGGTAATTTAATTGTGAGTGATTCAACTTTTCTAAGAATCAACCCTAATAGCCGTCCAGTTGAAAAAATAGATATGGGAGTGATTAAACTCAAAGATGGTGCGGATATAAAACGGGTTCTAGCAAATTTAAAAGCCAATTTACCAAAGGACGTTCAAATATTTACTCGCCAAGAATTTGTCGCTTTTGAAAGACAATATTGGTCGGTTAGAACCCCCATTGGTTTTATTCTTAATCTGATGCTCATCATGGCTTCTGTTGTGGGTGTGGTAATTGTTTATCAAATTTTGTATAGCAATATTGCTACTCAATTTATTGCCTATGCAACTTTAAAAGCTATTGGTTATGCTAATGGATATTTATTGAATGTGGTTTTTCAACAAGCAATAATCTTGGCATTATTAGGTTACATTCCTGGTTTTATTGTTTCTATTGGTTTATATGATTTTGCTATGAGGGCAACTAAATTACCCATCATGATGACAAGTAATAATGCCTTACTTGTTCTAGTCTCTACAGTCTTAATTTGCATTACCTCTGGAGCTTTAGCTATTAATAAACTTCGTTCTGCTGATCCGGCTGATAGTTTCTAGGAATTTGTTGCATCTCAAATTAATCAACTTCTGCTAAATATTTAGCAAATTAACACCAACTAAAGATAGAAGTTTAATGTTATTCACAACGGTAAAATGCTTTTGCAAATACAATACTTCGTAGTTGCATTTAATCGCAATTTTTCAACTTAGATTGTATAACTTTTTCATTACCGAACACTTATCTACATCCCCATGAACTTACAAAATAAAACTCTGCTAATTACTGGAATTGATGAATTTATTGGCTTACGTGCAGCCGAATTAGCTGTAGCGCAAGGCATGAAAGTTAAAGGTATTCAAAGTTCTCCAGTTAAAGATCAAACATTCCAAAAATTAGGCGTAGAAATTTTTGTCGGTAATATCACTGACCCAGCAATTTGCTCGAAAGCTTGTCAGGGAGTAGATATAGTTTTACATAACGCTCAATTTGCCGAAGAAGCGGGGGATATTAAGCATTTTAGAGAAATAAATGTCAGCGGTACTGTAACCATTGCTAAGGCTGCTAAACAAGCTGGTGTGAAGACATTTGTTCATCTTTCGACTGCCTTAGTATATGGATTTGATTACTCAGATAAAGTCACAGAATCAGGTGTGCTGTCTGGGGAAAATAATGCTTATTGTCAAACAAAAATTGAGGCGGAAATCGAAGTTTTAAAACTCAATAATGCTCCAGAATTTGGAGTAATTGTGATTCGGGCTGGTGATGTTTATGGGCCAGGAAGTCTGCCTTGGATTGTCCGCCCGATTCAGATGATGAGACAAAAATTATTTGCCTATGCTAATGAAGGCAAGGGTGTAATGAATCATCTATATGTAGATAACTTAATTGATGCCATCTTTTTAGCTATAGAAAAATCGGTTTATGGAGAGGTTTTTAATATTACCGATGGTAAAGAAACTTCTTGGAAGGAGTATTTTATTCATTTAGCATCATTGGAAAATTTACCAGCGCCAATGTCTTTACCTAAAGAGGAAATGAAATTATTTCTAAAAGTGCGTCTTCAGGGGCAAAAACTATTTCGGAAAAAGGCAGATATTCTGCCAGAATCAGTTGATTTTATGAGTCGTCCCTATGCCTATTCTATTGCTAAAGCAGAAAGTGTTTTGAATTACCAAGCTAAGGTTGATTTAGCGGAAGGAATGCGCCGCACTCATGAATGGTTGCAAAAAACTGACCTTCAAAAATTAATGAAATAATACCTAGATTTTAGGAATTTGTGCATGAATAACTCTCAAGCAAAGTTAAGTATTGGATTACCTGTATATAATGGGGAGAAATTTCTTGAAAAATGCCTAGATTCGCTATTAGCACAGACATTTTCTGATTTTGAGTTAATTATCTCGGATAACGCATCTACAGATAATACTGAGGCTATTTGTAGGACTTATGCAGCCCAAGATCAACGGATTCGTTACTATCGTAATGAAACTAATATTGGTTGTGCTTGTAACTTCAATCGTGTTTTTGAATTATCTCACAGTGAGTATTTTAAATGGGCTGCTTATGATGATTTGCACGCCCCCGATTTTATTGAGAAATGTATGGATGTATTGGAAAAAGATCCAACATACATTTTATGTCACTCCCACACATATTTTATTGATGAGCAGGGAGAATTTATCCAAAATTATGACATTAAACTCAATACTAATTCTCTAAAAGCTCATCAAAGATTTCATGAATTACTAACTAAACATTTGTGTTATCAAATTTATGGAGTTATTCGCAGTAGTTCATTAAGACAAATACCTCCTATGGGTGGTTATGGGAATGCAGATGGAATTTTATTATTAAGGCTGGGGATGCTGGGAAAATTTTATGAAATTCCCGAATATCTATTCTTTGCGAGAATCCATCCTCAACAATCCCTGAGTATGTTCTTTCCTGATTATTTGTCATTTAATCAAAATAATCCCCAGTATTCATTGAATATGTTGCCTAATTTTTATGATTATGCAGTCTGGTTTGATTCAACGAATAAGGGAAAAATTTTGTTACCTCATTGGCGAATTTTACAGGAATATTGGGTTTCTATTCATCATAGTCAACTTAATTGGTATGAGCAAATTTTGTGCCATATCAGCATCGCTAAAAAGCTATCAGGTACAGAATGGTTATTGGTGAAAGATTTCTTAATGGCTGCCAAAATGTTGTTTTTGCGTAAGTTTAGTTATCAAACCTGAACTATAGCAATATTAAGTAAGTAGGTTGGTGTTGAAAATTGTCGTTATGGCAAGGCAAAAGGCAAGAGGCAAGAGGCAAGAGTGAAGAGGGTTTGGGCGATTTTACATTTCTTTACACAGTTTGGTTTTATTGTGTTCACCTACTTAGTCGGACAAAATTAAATTCACTCGTTGAGAGAGGGAACAGGGAACACTTCGACAAGCTCAGTGCATCGCAGGGAACAGGGAACAGAAAAATCAGTTGTGTAATTAATTCTGTCCCATTACTTAGCAATTTATTGGACAACAAATCACTTTTAGTAGTAAAAAACTACTATTAAATTCCTCTAAACTTATTACGGGTGAAATATTGATCTATGTTGAAAATATTCCAAGTTAGTAATTTCTTGCTTGCTACTTTACTAACTGTTAACTTCACAGACATAGCCTATGCTGAATCAACAGGATCTTTAACTGTGGTTGTTAATGGTATTACTAACAAAACTGGGGAAATTTGTATGAGAGTTTATAACTCTGAAAAAGGATTTCCCGATAATGCTAAAAGTGAAGTTAAAAGTGGTTGTACTAAAATTACAGGTAGTTCTATAAAGCGGGTATTTTCTGGATTAAAACCGGGAACTTATGCTGTAGCTGTAGTTGATGATCAAAATGGCGATCGCAAACTCAATAAAGACTTTTTCGGAATTCCTCAAGAGGGCTTTGGAATTTCTAAAAATCCTACTGTTTCTATCAGCACTGGCTCACCTAAGTTCAATAATTCCAGCTTCAAAGTTGACAAGAATACTACCATTAACATCTTTCTCAAGTATTCTCTTGATCCCTAATTGGGAATTAGACATAACTCTTCACCTCTGACTATTGGGCGGAGAAACCCCGCCCCTACTGACTCCCTTCTAAGACTATAGAAATAATGCCAGATTTTATGATATTTCTATCTAAGTCTTTGTTCGGCTGGCTGGTAATTCAAACTTGTTTAACGTTAGTATTTTTATGGTATTTACGTTCACACAAACCCAAGTCATTACCAGATGAACAATTACCAAAAACGGCAGTAATCCTCTGTTTACGGGGTGCTGATCCTTTTTTACCTAATTGTTTGCGATCGCTCTTACAACAAAACTACCCAGAATACGATTTAAAGCTGATCATTGACAGTAAAGAAGATCCAGCTTTGAAAATTGCCACCGAAACAATCAATCAACTAGGTGCAACCAACGTTGAAATTAGCACATTAAGAGCAGTTCGTCATAATTGTAGCCTTAAATGCAGTTCCTTAGTTCAAGCTGTTTCTGATTTGAATAATGCCTATCCAATTATAGCTTTTATAGATGCTGATACTGTAGCTCATCCTAATTGGTTACGGGAATTAGTTACCCCCCTTATTGATGATCAAGTTGGACTCACCACAGGAAATCGTTGGTATCTTCCCACAGGTAATTATTGGGGTTCATTAGTTCGCTACTCTGGTAACGTTTCCACCGTAGTGCAAATGTTTCTCTTTCAAATTCCCTGGGGTGGAACATTAGCAATCAAAACAGAAGTATTAAACCGCATCAACCTTTTAGATAAGTGGGGAGAAGTATTAACAGATGATATGCTTCTCCATAAACTTATCAAGCAAGAAAAGTTACAAATCAAATTTATTCCTTCTTTATTGATGCTAAATCGGGAGGAAAGTAGTCTACGTAACTTACTAGAATCATTAAAAAGGTTAATAATTGGTTCTAAACTTTATCATCCCCGGTGGTTAGCCATAATCAGTGAAGCATATTCTAGTATCATCGTCCCCAATGCAGTCATCATCGTTATTTTTCAGCTATTGATTGAGGCTCAATGGGACGCAGCCGCCTTGCTATTTTCCGCCTATATTTCCTATACCATTGGCTTAGTCCTGCTAATGCTATTGATGGAATTTGGCATACATAAAGTGCTGCACAATCAAGGTGAAAAAATACCCAAATTGTCGCCTTTAATCATCCTAAAAATGTTGATAGTTATTCCCCTAACACAATGGGTTTACGGGTTAACAATATTATCTTCTTTGTGGGTATCAACAATTACTTGGCGTGGACTTACTTATCGCATTAAAGGGCGTGAAAATATTCGGTTAATTGAATATCGTCCTTACCAATGGCTAGATCAACCAATTGATCCCAAAGCATCTCTTTAAGTAATATTGCTCGGCTAACTAAATGTAAGTAGGTGAACACAATAAAACCAAACTGTGTAAAGAAATGTAAAATCGCCCAAACCCTCTTCACTCTTGCCTCTTGCCTTTTGCCTTGCCATAACGACAATTTTCAACGCTCACCTACTTAGGTTGGGTTGAGAAAACCCAACATATTTATTTAAGAGAATAGGGAAATTTTAGATTTTTTATTTCACTTCAATATCTAAAATTCCCAATTCAACAATTATTATAAACCAGCGCATCAGTAATCTATTTTTGCAAAAAATATTTCCTCAAAGTCATGAAAAATAAACCTCTTCGCATCGCTTTATTTACAGGATTATATGCCCCATTTTTAACCGGAGTTTCTGTCGCCGTTCATCAACGAGTTCACTGGCTATTAAAACAAGGACATGAAGTTTTTCTAGTTCACCCAGAAATCAATAATAAATATCCTAAACAAGTGGGAAATCGTCCTATGTTGGGAATAGAAGAACTAGAAACATTTATTAATTTTTCCTCCTATTCATTCCCGACGGAACCACTGATATTTTATAAATCTTTACCCCAACCATTAAACCATCGTCATTGGAGTGATACAAAACTACTTAATCACTTTCAACCCGATATTATTGTTGTTGAAGAAGCCCCACAAATGAGAGGTTTATATTCTGGCTTCCTACAAGGTTATGGGCGTTCTGTGGGAGTACAATATGCCAAAAAAACCAAAACACCCATTATTTCAATTTTCCATACAGATATCATTGCCTATATCCAATATTATTTTGGAAATACATTCTTTAACCTAGTTCGTCCCCTCCTACCACTTTTAGTTAAACAATTTAGTGAAACTTACGATTTAAGTTTATTCTCTTCCCGCGAACAATTAACTAAATACCAAAAACTAAGAGCGCAACGTAGCGAATATTTACCCTATCAAGGAATTGATTGCGAAAAATTTCACCCTCGCAATATTTGTTATGATCCAATTCCTGATGATAAACGTCCAACTATTTTATTTGTGGGACGCATTACCCCAGAAAAAAATGTCAATCAACTTTTAGATATTTATCCCCTCATTGCTGCCAAAATTCCCGATGTCCATTTAGTAATTGTCGGTAGCGGTCCCCTAGATGCAGAAATTCGCCGTCGTGCTGAAAAATTCCCCAATGGTGTCACAATTTGGGGTGAATCTCATGGGAAAGAACTTTTAGGTTGGTTTGCAAAAGCAGATATATTTGTCAACCCTTCTGTCACCGAAAATTTCTGTACCACAACCAACGAAGCCTTAGCTTCTGGAACTCCCGTAGTGGCTGTTGTTGCCCCTTCAACCGCTGAACAGGTTATTTCTGGAGTAAATGGTTTTTTAGCTGCACCTAATAGCCCTGAAGACTTTGCCCAAAAGGTAATTACCATACTCGAAGATCCTGATCTTAAAAATCAATTGACTGCACAAGCACGTCCCTCGATTCTAGAATTTGATTGGTCAGCTTGTACCCAAAAGTTTGAAAATAAGCTTTACGAATTGGTTAATATCCGTCGCCAAGTAGATATCTAGTAGTCTGTCAACCCGAAAATGACGGGAGAGGGGGTAGGGGAGGTAGGGGAGGTAGGGGAGGTAGGGGGGGTAGGGGG
>NZ_VILC01000070.1:0-11302 GCF_009712065.1 Aphanizomenon sp. UHCC 0183
TTTAGCGGCTGCAACCATTGCTAAAGCAATGCCTGTATTCCCAGAAGTTGGCTCAACTAAAGTAGTTTTACCAGGAATAATTAAGCCTTGTTCCTCTGCTGCTTGAATCATGCTCACGCCAATTCTGTCTTTCACAGAAGCCGCAGGATTCATACTTTCTAGTTTGACAACAATCCGTGCCAATGCTCCTGAATCTTGAGGAATTTTGTTTAACTGTACTAAGGGCGTTTTACCCACTAACTCGGTGATATTTTTGGCTATTCGCATGGACAAACCTCTTGATAACTAAATGTAATACATGGGATTATTTTGGGCGCGAGTCTCTCTTTCTTGACACAAATCTTGGAGTGTATAGCTACGCAAAACCTCAATTGCAGCCGCATTAGCTTTTTCCCAGATTTCCAGAACCAAAGTTTTTTCTATCGTCGGAGTCTCAGAGCTTTCTTTGTCTTTCCGTTCACCTTCTACCAAGGTGACAATTTCTAGCAAAGTAATTTGCCAAGGCTCACGCATTAACAGGAAACCGCCTTTTGAGCCACGTTGACTCTGTACCAAACCCGCACGCCGCACTTGAGTGAGAATCTGTTCGAGATAGCGTTCCGGTATGGGTTGCTTGGCCGCAATCTCGTTCATGGTCAAAGGAACTTTTTTATCGTGATGGCTGGCGAGTTCTAACAGTGCTAAGAGTGCGTATTCCACTTTTGCCGAAAGATCCAGAAGAGCGTAGTTTTGACTATTCAAATCTGTATTCAGAATACTACTGTACATTGATAGATTTATCGGCTTTTAACCGGAATGATTTTACTTTTGGGTGTTAGATGTGATATGGTAACACCTATAATAAGTAAAATACCATAACTCTATCGGATTTAAGGTGATTATGTGCAACATTGTCAAATTTGCTGAATATTTTCCATAAACTATCCGAACACAATACTTTTTAGATCAAGAATAATCTATACTACGGTTACTACATCGGAAATTAGTAATACATACACTAATGTCATTATACACAGGTTTGACTCAATCATTTACTGACAATACTCACAAGCATTTCACCAGAAGATCGCTATTACCCGTTAAAAAAAATGCTGTATGGCGAATAGAAAGCGGTTTTGTGATAACATACACTTATCTAGAAGACGGTACGATAGTAGCTTTGGGATTATGGGGTCCGGGAGATGTGGTTGGTGAAGTTCTCTCGAAAATGAAGCCCTATCGGATGGAATGTTTAACCACAGTCAAAGCAACTGTTTTACCTGTGGATGATTTGCATCAGTTCACAGAAACTTTGCTTTATCACATTCAACAAGCGGAAGAATTAATGGTGATTCGCAGCCATAAAAAAGTAGAGACTATGCTGATTCAACTATTAGGATGGTTATCAAAAAAATTTGGCTCAGAAGTAGAACAAGGACGTTTAATTGATATGCGTCTAACTCATGAAGATTTAGCAGCGCTGATCAGTTCTACTCGTGTAACTATCACTCGTCTGCTGGGACAATTGGAACAGGAGGGATTGATTGATAGACTTCCTCTACATCGAATTATCGTGCGACAAGAGGATATTTGGTATTATGAAATTTAATTTGGAAAATACTAAAACAACGCACACCCAGTGGAAAGGGAGTAGAGAAAGTGGGTTACTTACAGTTACAGCGAATTAGTTAAATTGATGTATGGTGCTGATAATTTCAGGAGAGCAAAGAATAGGACATCAAATCTTCAGGCATCTATTGACATTTCCCGACAATAGGTTCATAATATTATATATGTATACGAGAGTTTTGTAGTTAATTTAAAGTCAATAAATATTTTGAGTAACTGTAATGGTTCCGAATAGACTTGAATGGCTACAAAGAAAATAAACCTTTCCTTAGAAAACTTGGTAGTTCTAGAGAAAATTTGGGTATTGAACTCGTTAATAGACAATCAAGAGCCTTAGAATTATGTTCTAAGGCAATGTGGGATACCACCTTCACTAACTCAGTTGGTGATGTTATACTGGATATTCACGATATCTCAGATGTCGGCGAATGTCTCGGTTAAAAGTATCAGTGTAGTAGTTCGTCAAATTTATTTTGACGGGTAATGATCGGAAAAAACTTCTGTTCTTCCCTCCCCTACCTCCCCTACCTCCCCTACCTCCCCTACCTCCCCTACCTCCCCTACCTCCCCTACCTCCCCTACCTCTCTTCTCCCCCTGCTTGCCTTCACCCGTCATTTTCGGGTTGACAGACTAGTAGCCTATCATTAGGCATATTCTTACAATTTAAAAAATATTCTCACCAAATCCATGTATGCTAAATATTAAAGTTTATCTTTATAGATGATGGAAATAAAGCTATGAAAATTGTTCATGGCACTTGGATACCTCACGCAGAAACTGACTTTATTCAATCAGGGTCATTTTATCTGTGGATAGAAACGCCTGTACCAAAAACTAGCCGCAATCATAAACAACAGATTCATCCTGGACATCTAGCTAAGGGTGAATTAATCAACTTCTTAGTCCAGGAATTGGGAATTAAAGAACCAGCACCCCAATTAAGCCAACGCATATCTACTAAATATTTTGCTTTACCAACTGCCGATCATCAACCCCTACCTTCACCAGAATTAATTAAGTATCTAGAAATAGAAATCCCAGAAGAATATACAGAATTTCAATATTGGCAAGTAGATTGTTATCAACCATTAACGCCTGTTAAAAACAATACGCCTGCAATTAATATTATTAGACTGCTCAATGATATCCATTTCTTAGCAATTAATAACCTGAGTGATATTCAACTCGGTTCTGATTTATTATTTTGGTATCACTATACGCAATCATTCAAACAAATAATTCTTAAAGACCAATATATCCCGACTCTTAAATATCGCCAATTAGAAACTCCTCCACCCAAAGGTAAAAGTAAAAAACCGATTCCGCCTGCATTTGAAATCTATGCTGGTTGGTCAATTATTTCTGAGCAATATGAAGCTAATATTCAAAAATATATTGAATATATGCCCTTGATTTGTGTGGCAGGTTCAAACGTAGAAAATGAAAATATTGAGTTTTTTGATGAAGAAACGCTGTTACGTCACTTTTCTGAATCTATCCTCCATAATCTAGTTACTCACACTCCCTCTACTGCTGCCTTTGACAAACAAATTACGGATTCTTTAGTTTACTATTGTTTTTCTCAACAACATAATTACCGCACAACGAATATAACTTTAGAAGAGTACAAACAATGGCAAACATGGAAAGGTAAAATCACTCGCTCCCAATCAGAATTACCTTTTTATCTGTGTTTTCAATTAAATTCACCTGCTGCTGAACAAATAGATAACTGGCAAATGCAGTTTTTAGTATCTAGTAAAAAAGATCCTTCTCTCAAATTACCTTTAGCAGATTATTGGTCAATGAGTCAAAAGTCTAAAACAGGTGTACAGAAGGAGTATGGCAAAGACTTTGAAACTAATTTGCTGTTAAATTTAGGATATGCAGCACGAATGTATCCGCAGTTATGGCAAGGATTAGAAACAGATACTCCCGTGGGAATGCAACTAACATTAGAAGAGGCATTTTCATTCCTACAAGAAAGTGCTTGGGTGTTAGAAGATGCAGGTTTTAAAGTTACTGTTCCGGCTTGGTATACCCCTGCTGGTCGTCGTCGTGCTAAACTGCGACTCAAAGCTTCCGGTAAAAGTCGTTCTGCAACTAAAGGAGAAAACAAAAGCTATTTTGGTTTAGATTCTTTGGTGCAGTATGAATATGAATTAGCAATTGGTGAGCAAGCTGTTACTAAACAAGAATGGGAGCAATTAATTAATGCTAAAGCTCCTTTAGTGCATTTTCGCGGTCAATGGATGGAATTAGACCGAGATAAAATGCAGCAATTACTAGAATTTTGGCAATCTCATGGTGATGAAAAACCAGAGATGTCTGTGCTGGAATTTCTCCAACGTAATGCTGAATCTGGGGAAGATTGGGATATTGAACATGATGAGATTTTGTCAGATATGATGGCGAAATTACAAGATAAAAGTAGTTTAGAGCCAATTTCTGACCAGTTGAATCTGCAAGGTAATCTGCGCGAATATCAAAAGCGTGGTGTGGCTTGGTTAGAATATTTGGAACGTTTGGGTTTAAATGGCTGTTTAGCAGACGATATGGGTTTAGGTAAGTCGGTACAGGTAATTGCTAGACTTGTTCAGGAGCGAGAATTGTTTTCCTCTGAGGAGGAGATAGGAAGGTGGGGAGATGAAGAAGATGGGGAAAATAAGGGAAATAAGGGGGAGAAAGGCAACAGGGGGGACGGACAAACAAGATTATTTAATGTGCCACCAACTCTGTTAATTGCACCTACTTCCGTGGTTGGTAACTGGCAAAAGGAAATTGCTAAATTTGCTCCGCATCTGCAAAGTATGATACATCATGGGAGCGATCGCCTACAAAACCTGGCTGATTTCAAAACCGCTTGTCAACAAAATGATGTCATTATTACCTCCTTTACCTTAGCTCGTAAAGATGAAAAACTACTGCATAGTGTGAAGTGGCAACGAATTGTTTTAGATGAAGCGCAAAATATTAAAAATCCTAAAGCTGCACAAACTAAAGCTATTCTCAAACTTTCAGCTAAACACCGACTGGCTTTAACAGGAACTCCGGTGGAAAACCGATTGTTAGATTTATGGTCAATTTTTAACTTTCTTAATCCGGGTTACTTGGGTAAAGAAGCACAATTCCGCAAATCTTTTGAGATTCCCATTCAAAAAGATAACGACAGAATAAAATCAAGTACCCTGAAGAAATTAGTTGAACCCTTGATTTTACGTCGGGTTAAAACAGATAAATCTATTATTAACGATTTACCTGATAAAGTTGAACAAAAACTTTACACCAATTTGACTAAAGAGCAAGCTTCATTGTATGAAGTAGTGGTCAAAGATGTAGAAGAGAAATTACAAACGGTCGAAGGAATTCAACGCAAAGGATTAATTCTTTCTACTTTGATGAAGTTGAAACAAATTTGTAACCATCCTGCTCAGTTTTTACAGGATAATAGCGAATTTTCAACAGAACGTTCTCACAAACTTAGCCGCTTAGTAGAAATGGTAGATGAAGCTGTTTCTGAAGGGGAAAGTTTACTGATATTTAGTCAATTTACGGAGGTATGTGAACAAGTTGAAAAATACATTAAACACAATTTACGGTGCAATACTTACTACTTGCATGGTGGCACAAGTCGTCCACGTCGAGAAAAGATGATTACGGAATTTCAAGAACCTGATACAGAAGCATCGGTGTTTATTTTATCATTGAAAGCAGGTGGTGTAGGGATTACTTTAACTAAAGCTAATCACGTTTTTCATTTTGATAGATGGTGGAATCCAGCGGTGGAAAATCAAGCCACAGATAGAGCTTTTCGGATTGGACAGCAAAAGAATGTGTTTGTGCATAAATTTGTGGCTATTGGTACTTTAGAAGAGAAAATTGATCAGATGATAGAAGATAAGAAAAAACTTGCTAATGCTGTAGTTGGCAATGATGAATCTTGGTTAACTGAGTTAGATAATGATGCTTTCAAACAATTAATTGCTTTAAATAAAAGTGCAATTTTGGAGTGAGAATATAGTAATATGGTTAAATTTAGTCGGACATGGTGGGGTGATAGGTTTATTAAAGCATTAGAAAATTTTACTGATGATGGTCGCTTGCAACGAGGACGTTCCTATGCAAGTAGTGGTAAAGTTCTGAATTTTGAAATTGAACAAAATCACATTACTGCTAGAGTAAAAGGTTCAGTTAATCCTTACTTTGGCGTGTATAAAGAACCAACTTACAATATTTCTATTGAAATTAAATCAATTCCTAAAAGCAGTTGGAATGAAGTTATTGACAAGCTATCATCTAAAGCTAGTATTGTTTCTAGATTGCTGCTAAATGAAGTCCCAGAGAATATTGAAGATACTTTTAAGCAATTGGGATTAAATTTATTACCTCATAGTAGTAAAGACTTTCAAACTAAATGTTCCTGTCCAGATTATGCTAATCCCTGTAAACATATTGCTGGGGTTTATTATTTAGTTGCGTCCCAATTGGATAATAACCCATTTCTGTTATTTGAATTGCGGGGGTTATCAAAGGAGGAACTTCAGAATAAACTGGCTAAATCTAATTTAGGTAAAGCACTTTCACAGGAATTGAATACTCAAGAAGTTAGTTTAGAATCTTCTACTTCGTTTTATACTAAGTTGGAAAAACAATCTGTTGAGGAAAAGCCAAGTGTGAGAGAATTTTGGTTAGGAACAAAGCGTTTACCGCAAACTATAGAAGTGCCAAGTTCTAGTGGTGTTTCGGCAATTCTTGTTAAGAAACAGGGCGATTTTCCGGCTTTTTGGCATAAAGATAATTCTTTTATTGAAACAATGGAGGAACTTTATCAACGGGTGAAAACAAAAAATCAAAGTTTAATGTGAGCCTAAATAGTACCGCAGGCGCAAGTCAAAGTACATCATCGTAGGTTGAAAGCCTTAGAGGTTGTTTGAAAACTTTTTCGTGTGGGATCTGACATCCGCAGATCCCCCTAAATCCCCCTTAAAAAGGGGGACTTTGAGGAATTTAGCCCCCCTTTGTAAGGGGGGTTGGGGGGATCTCGATTAATTCTGATACTTTTCAAACATCCTCTGATAAGTACGGATATAACATTAATTTCCTATCATTTTATTCTGTATCCTTTATTAGTTAAGAGGCAGAGTCCAATGAGAATTGCCTGATAATACTTCCATTTGTTGCTTATATCTCAAAAATTTCTGGTCTTTCAATAATAAACCATTCATGATACAAAATTGCTAGAAAAAAGTTTTCATTTTTTAGGCGATCGCAAACTGTCATAAAACCAGAAAAGAAGGGATCATCTTCATAGGTGGTATCCGATAAAAATAGCGTGAGTGATTTTTTATCTTCAGCCCAAATATAACGGATTATGGAAATATTGGGGTGATGAGATTTATCCACAGGTAATAATACTGGATATCCATCAATTTCCATAAATTCCGGTTCCCCATATTGCAAAACCGATGACCAATCTTCTGGTCCTTCATGTTTTTCAATAATCCTATCCCACCTAACCAGTTTGATTTTTTCTAAAGTTTCTGGTGATAAATCTGATAGTTTCATAAGTTTTAGAAAATTTGACCGTTGCAAGAATCTCTTGAGATGCTTCGTTTCGCTATGGCTAACGCCACGCTCCGCGAACGCTACACTCAGCATGACAAAACAGGATCATTTATTTTGTGGCTTACTCTTAGTTGTTTGTTTCGCAACCAAATATTGCTCAATGGCTTCACAAATTAAATAATGAATTTTATTACTATTTATTATACACTTCATTAAGGGAATTTTGAATCAAGATTTAGTAATTTTTATGCCAGTAATTATCATGTTTGTTAGTGAAAAATGAGATTCTTACTGCTTGACTGGATAATACAAGCCATGTTTCAATATCTAACTTTAGGCAGATGACACTGGTTTTACTGATTATTTACTGTATTATTTCTACTTGTAATTGCAATTATTTTAAGATGTGCTTATTATAGCAATTAATCTACCAATTGCTATAAGTAGGTGAACACAATAAAACCAAACTGTGTAAAGAAATGTAAAATCGCCCAAACCCTCTTCACTCTTGCCTCTTGCCTCTTGCCTTTTGCCTTGCCATAACGACAATTTTCAACGCTCACCTACTTATCAGGTAAGTAAAACCTTGACAGTTGTTGAGCATATTGTCTATTTGATCATTTAGGGGAGTAAGTTTTTCATGATTAGAGGAGGAAGAATAGCAGTCCAGTCACAAAAAGGAAAACACAAGTGACTGACATTGTAACTGGACAGATTGTGCGTGTGCGATCGCGCCAGTATCTTGTGGAAGAAGTAGTGCCTAAGCCTTCACCAGAACAAGATACTAAAGTTAGTCTTTCTTGCTTAGAAGATGATGCCTTGGGAGAATCCCTGGAAGTCCTGTGGGAACGAGAAATAGATGCCAAAATCGTCGGGGTGACATCATGGGAATCCATCGCTAATCGAGGCTTTGATCATCCCCGGTTGTTCTCTGCCTACTTGCACACATTACGCTGGAATTGCGTAACTTCCACAGATGCCAAACTTTTTCAAGCTCCCTATCGGGCAGGAATAGAAGTCAAAGCCTATCAGCTAGAACCGCTACGTAAAGCCTTGCTGATGCCTAGAGTCGGCTTGTTTATTGCCGATGATGTGGGATTGGGTAAAACAATCGAAGCAGGGCTAATACTGCGCGAGATGTTAATGCGGCAAAAAGTTCGCCGGGTAGTGATTTCCTGTCCACCATCTGTAGTTAGACAATGGCAAGAAGAAATGGAGAGTCGGTTTGGACTCACATTTATGATTCTTGATCGTGAATTTATTACTGCCCGTCGTCAAGAACGGGGTTATGGAATTAACCCTTGGATGACACACACTCGGTTTATTATTTCCCATGCCTTGCTGCGAGATGAAACCTATGCTGCACCATTACGAGATTGGCTGAGTGATTTTTCTCCTGCCTCCATGCTCATTCTCGATGAAGCCCACAATGCTGCACCTGCGAGTGGGGCAAAATATGCGGTTGATTCCCAACTTACCAAAACTGTACGAGATTTAGCACCGCGTTTTGAACACAAGCTGTTTTTGTCTGCTACTCCCCACAATGGACATTCCAACAGCTTTGCGGCTTTACTAGAAATCCTCGACCCCCAGCGTTTTTGTCGAGGAGTACCTGTCCGCAATCACAAATTGCTAGACACTGTGATGGTACGCCGTTTAAAGCAAGACTTACGGGAGATAGGAGAAGAATTTCCCCAACGTTTCGTGAGTCCGATAGTGATTGATCATCTCCCAGAAGACGCACCAGAACTTAAGTTATCCCAATTGCTGCAACAATATCGGAGTTTGCGGGAGGAACGACTCAAGGATGCGGCTAAGTCCACCCAGACGACAGCGATGCTGGTAATTACTTCACTGCAAAAGCGGTTATTGTCTTCGATTGAGGCATTTGCACGGACTTTAAAAGTACATCGGACGGCGGTAGAAAAGCAAGCGGCTAACCGTCCTGCCATTCATAAAGTCAGTTTACCGTTGCTGTTGGAGTCAGTTAGTGCTGATGACGAACGGGCAGAATTTTTAGAAGCGGAAATAGAGGCAGAAGAAGATGCTCAAATGGCAGCAGCTACTATGCAAGCAGCCGGACAAACAGCCCGTGAATTAGCAATTTTAGATGAAATGGCAGATGTAGCTAATTCCTCTCGCTACCAACCAGATCCGCGGATTCACAAACTGGTGGAGTGGATTCGCCAAAATCTCTGTCCTCAATTGGGTGAAGCCAATGCGGCTTGGTTAGAACGGCGAGTAATTATCTTTACAGAATATACAGATACTAAACGTTATCTACAACAACAGTTACAAACGGCGATCGCTAATTCTCACCGTGAACATGAACGCATAGAGGTCTTTCACGGGGGTATGGGAGAAGAACGCCGGGAAGCTATTAAAAGTGCCTTTAATGCCGATCCTGCCCGTCATCCCCTGCGGATTCTCATTGCCACAGATGCGGCAAGGGAGGGGGTAAACCTGCAAAACAATTGTGCTGACCTGTTCCATTTTGACGTGCCGTGGAACCCATCCAGGATGGAGCAGCGCAATGGCCGGATTGACCGCAAATTACAGCGATCGCCGATTGTCCATTGTTATTACTTTGTTTTACCCCAACGCACAGAAGACAAAGTATTAGATATATTGGTGCGGAAAACAGCCACCATTCAACAAGAACTCGGTAGTCTAGCACCAGTTGTCGAAAGAAATATGTCGCGCTTACTCGCTCATGGCATTCGCCATCAAGACGTAAGTAATATTACTAATTCTATTAATCAAGCTGAACAAATCAATGACCAGGAAATAGTAAGTACACAGGTGAGCCAATCCGTTGCCGGGGTTCGCCCAACGTCCCCACTAGGAGCAGGAACTGGGGTGATTAATGAGGAACTGGAGCAAGCCAGAGTCCGCCAACAAGATTTGACAAAACAGGTCGAGAATTTACAAGCAATGTTAAAAAACTCGCGGGATTGGTTGGGACTAGATGACCACCACTTCCGTGATGCTATTTCCGCTTCTTTAGAAATTCTCGGCGTTCCTTCCCTCACACCTGTAGATGTAAACGAGGTTGCTAACAACCCTGTAACCGCCCGGTGGACAATTCCCGCCCTTGACCAGCAAACTGGTGCAGATCCCACATGGTCAACAACAATTGATACTTTAAGAACACCGCGAAAAATCGGACAAAAGCCCTGGGAATGGCGGAAAGAAGCACCAATTCGCCCGGTAGTGTTTCGAGATCCTGGTTCTTTAGATGGGGATGTGGTGCATCTGCATTTAGAACACAGAATTGTCCAACGGTTACTGAGCCGATTTTTATCTCAGGGTTTCTTGCACGATGAATTAACCCGTGCTTGTGTATGTCTAACTAATGACCCCATGCCCAAAGTTATAGCCTTGGGACGATTGGCTTTATATGGTGAACGGGCGGCTCGCTTACATGATGAGGTAATTGCAGTAGCATCGGAGTGGTTAGACCCAATCAGCCGAGGACGCAAGAAGCTTCAACCTTTAAAAGAAGGTGAGAAAGACAACGTACTGGAATTACTGGAAACTTCCCTGGCTTCCCCCCATTTACTAGAAGTTCCGTCAGCAGTGAAAGAACGACTACAAAAAAGTGCTGCTGAAGATGTGGGCGAATTAATTCCCCATTTGGAACGCCGCGCCGAAATTTTGGCGGAAAGTGCCAAGAAAAAGCTAGTTAATCGGGGGATTAAAGAAGCTGCTGAGATGAAAAAGATTCTGGAAGAACAACAGACGCGAATTCTCAACTGTCAGAAAGACTCTCAAGCTGTGCAGTTATCTCTGCCAATTATCGAGGAACAGCGTCAAGTAGATGCAGACCGTCGCCATTGGGAAAAACGCCTCAAAGCGATCGCATTAGAATTGATTTCCGAACCAGCCCGAATTGAAGCCGCTTACCAAGTCAAAGCAGTGCGGGTTGAGCCGGTCGGCGTGATTTATTTATGGCCGATTTCCGGGTAGGGGGTGTAATATCACGGGAGCAAAACCAGCAAATAAAATGCCCCATCTGATAGCACGACAAACACCGGGGAATAAAATTCCCCGTCTAATAGCGAAAGTCCTCTAAAAGAGGACTAAAAACCCAAAAAAAACCTCGTTATAATGCTGATTAAAAAACCC
>NZ_VILC01000070.1:11529-15629 GCF_009712065.1 Aphanizomenon sp. UHCC 0183
AAAAGTCCTCTAAAAGAGGACTAAAAACCGAAAAAAAACCTCGTTATAATGCTGATTAAAAAACCCGCTCATTTAGTCGGATTCATCCGACTTAAGCTATTAGACAGGGGTTTCAACCCCTGGCTACCTGGCTAACCCTGGCTAACCCCTGGCTCATCTGACCGACTAACCAACTGACTAACTAACCTAATTTTTAAACTGAAATTAATATCATGTCCAAAGATCCAGAAATTCGCTTACATAAAGAATGGTTAGGCTTTCTCCAGCCCGTGGGGTTGGTGGTTTCTCCCCCCGCATTGTCAGCAGCCCAAGCGGTGGTTAACCGCAACGTAGTAGAATTGCAACAAACATTACAAACAGTTGCCAGTGGTACAGCTTTGCCCGGTGACAGCGAAAATGAACGCTTTTGCATTACTGATTTTTCCGCCTTTGCTATCAATGTTTTAGGTTGGGAAACAGCAGATTTAGTTGACAGTCCAGCAGAATTAGCGATCGCACTCCCAGATTATCAAGAAACTTTGATACCCACTTACGCTGTCCCCAACCCCAACGGCGGCTGGATGATGCTAATTCAAGTATTGAATCCTGGTACTGAACTTGACAACGCCGGGGCAGAGGATAGTAAATCTACGGCTTGGCACGCCAGCCCCCAATCTAAATTTGAACGCCTGTTAAAAGAAACCAAAGTTTACACCGGGCTATTGTGCAACGGTACAGAATTACGGTTAGTTTATGCCCCACAAGGAGAATCATCAGGACACCTGACCTTTCCTGTCCAAGCGATGTGTGAAGTATCGGGGCGGCTGATTTTGGGAGCAATGGAGATGTTGCTCTCAGCAGAACGCCTGTTTAATGTCCCCACAGACAGGCGTTTACCTGCCATCCTCGAAAAAAGTCGGAAATATCAAAATGATGTCTCTATCAAGCTGGCAGAACAGGTATTAGAGGCATTATGGGATTTACTCCGGGGCTTCCAGACAGCAGATGCCACGACTAACAGCCGCTTACTAGATGACATCGCCGCCACAAACCCCCAGCACATTTATGGTGGACTGATTACGATTTTGCTGCGGTTGGTATTCCTGCTTTACGCTGAAGACCGGGGCTTGATGTCCCAGGATGCAGTTTATACCCGCTACTATTCCGTGAGTGGACTTTACGATCGCTTGCGAGAAGATGCCGGCAATTATCCAGATACAATGGATCAGCGATATGGTGCTTGGGCGTGGTTGCTGAGTCTGTTTCGTTTAGTTTATGAAGGTGGGGGTCACGCTGATTTATACTTACCTGCGCGTCATGGACAACTATTTGATCCTGATGAATATCCCTTTTTAGAAGGTCGTCCCCAGTCTACAAAATATCAATCAGGGGCAAGTATAGAACCGCCTCGCGTCTCTGACGGGGTAATTCACAGGGTATTACAAGGGTTACTGATCTTGGACGGAGAACGCCTATCTTACACCGAGTTTAATGCCTGTAGGTTCGCTGTATTTACAACCAGGGGAAGAACGGCGGCGCAGTGGTTCTCATTATACCCCCCGTGCGTTGACTGAGCCGATAGTTAAGGAAACTCTCAGACCGATTTTAGAGGCTTTGGGAGAAAACCCCACACCTGAGCAGATTTTAGAGTTGAAGATTTGTGATTTGGCTATGGGTTCGGGGGCGTTTTTGGTGGAAAGTTGTCGTCAATTGGCACAGATGTTGGTTGAGAGTTGGAATAAACACAACGCATTACCGGAAATTCCCCCAGACGAAGAACCGTTACTTTATGCGCGGCGGTTAGTAGCCCAACGGTGTTTGTATGGAGTGGATAAAAACCCTTTTGCGGTGAATTTGGCGAAGTTATCTTTGTGGTTGGCGACTTTGGCGAAATCTCATCCTTTTACTTTTTTAGATCATGCTTTTAAGTGGGGAGATTCTTTGGTTGGATTGAATAAGGAACAAATTAAAAATTTTAGTTGGATAGCAGATACTACTTATACAGATCCCAATTTATCTTTATTTAATCAGTCAATTACTAAGGTGAAAGTTTATCGAGATGAAATTTTTAATCTTGGTGATAGTGACTATGAGAAAAAACGCGATGTTTATGAAAATGCGGAATTGGAATTAACGGAAACGCGGGTAAAGGGTGATTTAGTAATTGCGGCATTTTTTGCCAAAGATAAGGATAAAGCCAGGAAGGAAGAATTAGATAAGTTTCGGTTGATGTTTAAAAAGATGGAAAAACAAACGGCTGCGCGTGTCGGTGTGGGTTTCGGCGTGGGTAGGGGTTTAGCAATGCTAAACCCGGACAATGTTGATAATGATGACAATATTGATAATAACGAAAATGTTGATAATTTAGAGATTATCAATATATGTGATAATTTAAAATCCGGTGCAAAATCTGTACCTGTGTTTAATTGGGAAATTGGGAAATTGAATTTCCTGAAGTTTTTGATAGAGTTAATCCCGGTTTTGATGCAATTATCGGAAATCCTCCTTTTGCGGGAAAGAATACCACAATTAATGGAAATATTGAAGGTTATTTAGATTGGTTGAAAGTTGTTAACCCGGAATCTCACGGAAATGCTGATTTAGTAGCGCATTTTTTTAGAAGGGCGTTTGATATATTACGAGAAAATGGCACTTTTGGCTTAATTGCTACTAACACTATAGCCCAAGGAGATACCCGCAGCACAGGTTTAAGATATATCTGTGAAAATGGCGGAATTATTTATAATGCTCAAAAGCGGTTAAAGTGGCCGGGTTTAGCTGCGGTTGTAGTTAGCGTGGTTCATGTATTTAAGGGTCAATATGTGAAGAGGAAATGGTTAAATAATTATGGGGGTAAAAAATGTTTAGATAATCAGGAAGTTGATTTAATTTCGGCGTTCCTATTTCATGCAGGAGGAAATCAAGATCCCAAAGTATTATTAGCAAATGCTGGTAAAGCTTTTATAGGTAGTATTACGCTAGGAATGGGGTTTACTTTTGATGATGATAACCCAGATGCTACACCGATAGCAGAAATACAAAGGTTAATTACAGAAAATCCCAAAAATGCAGAAAGAATTTTTCCTTATATTGGTGGTGAAGAAGTTAATTCTAGCCCCACTCATGCACATCGTCGGTATGTAATTAATTTTGGTGAAATGAGTGAAGCAGAAGCGCGACAATATCCCGATTTAATGAATATTGTAGAGGAAAAAGTTAAACCTGCAAGATTAGCACAAAATAGAGAAATCCGTGCTAGATATTGGTGGCGTTTTGGTGAAACTACACCTGCTTTATTTCAAGCAATATCCCAACTTAATCTGGTGTTGGTTTGTTCTCTTCATTCTCAATACTTATCTTTTGCATTTTTACCAGCGAATAGCGTTTTTTCACACGCACTTGCTGTATTTGCAAATGACCAAAATTCTTTTTTCTGTGTTTTACAGTCTCGCATCCATGAAATATGGACAAGATTTTTAGGTTCATCAATGAAAGATGATCTTCGTTACACACCTTCCGACTGTTTTCAAACCTTCCCATTTCCCGAAGACTGGGAAAACAACCCCATATTAGAACAAGCCGGAAAAACCTATTATGAATACCGCGCTGAATTGATGGTAAAAAACAACCAAGGACTGACAGACACCTACAACCGATTTCATGACCCCGACGAATACGACAGCGACATACTCAAACTCCGCGAACTTCACACCGCAATGGACAAAGCAGTTCTCGACGCTTACGGGTGGGGTGATATATCCACAGAATGTACATTTTTACTCGACTACGAAGAAGACGAAGAAGAAGACAACCCCAAAGGAAGAAACAAGAAAAAACCTTGGAGATATCGCTGGACAGAAGCAACCCATGATGAAATATTAGCCAAATTATTAGACCTCAATCAAACCCGCTATGAAGCAGAAATCTTAGGAGGTAAAGTTGCAGAAGGGAAGAAAAAAGGGAATACTAAAAAAGCAGGTAAAACCCGAAAACAGACAACCGATAACATTCCAACTATTACTGGTTTCACAGAACCATAATTGTAGGTTGGGTTGACGCAACCAAACCCAACAAATATCAAAATCAGGATTTAGGTTTGATAAAAAAATATCTTCTTTTGG
>NZ_VILC01000070.1:15946-22571 GCF_009712065.1 Aphanizomenon sp. UHCC 0183
TTTGTCCATTTGTCGGTTTGTTCGTTGTTTATCCATTTGTCCATTTGTCGGTTTGTTCGTTGTTTATCCATTTATCCATTTGTCGGTTTATTCGTTGTTTATTCGTTTGTCCATTTGTCGGTTTATTCGTTGTTTATCCATTTATCCATTTGTCGGTTTGTTCATTTGTCAGCCGGGGGTTATAAACCCCCGTCTAATAGCGCAAGTCCTCTTTTAGAGGACTAAAAAATTCAACATTATTGATATTACCCTTCCCACCAATCGTCTTCAGACGATTTTAGCTTTTAGACAGAGGTTTTTAACCTCTGGCGATTTGGATACCTCTGGCGATTTGGATATCTGTGGTTATAGGTAATACCTTTATACCTTTGCGTAAGACAATAAAAATGTTGGGTTTGTTTGCGTCAACCGAACCGACAAATAACCAAAGCAAAATATTAATTTTTAATAAGGGACATTAATTAATATCTGAAAAAAGATAAAATCATTTTTTCCACCAATCGGGGCAACCTGTAAATGTAGCTAAATATTAATCATCTAAAAATATGTCTTTGTGGCAACTTTATTATCATATTGTTTGGGGAACAAAAGAACGCCAACACCTGATTATACCACATAACGAACCTGATATTTATAATTACATAATTGGTAAATCAGATGCCCTTCGTTGTATAATTCATGCAATAGGTGGTATGGAAGATCACATTCATGTAGTTGTATCTATTCCCCCGACAATGGCAATTGCAGATTTTGTAAAAAACATTAAAGGAAGTAGTTCCTACTATTTAAACCACACCTCTACTAATACATCAAATAAATTTGGTTGGCAAGAAGGATATGGTGTATTTTCTCTAGGTAGCAAGCAACTTGAACAAGCTGTGAATTATGTCAAAAATCAAAAACATCATCATTCACAAGGAACAACTAATCATCATTTAGAAAAAATAGAAATAGTCTAGTATTTTCGCTGATTTTCCCGTAAAATAAATACAAATATCCTAATTAATTAAACAAAAACAGAAAAAGTAATAACACGGAGATAATAATATTTTGACAGTAAAATCTATACCAATAACCTCCGCCCAAGTACGATCGCATCTTATTGATGCCTTACAACTTGACCTCATCGGACCCACGCCGGATGATCTTGTCCACGCTGAAGAAACTTTAGATCAAGCACCATCTAAATGGTATCTAACAGGCTTCCTAGTCCCCTACGGCGCACCTACGGAACAGCGCGGAGATGATACTGGTGATGATGATTTAGACGTAGTTCAAGGCGGTGGCGCAGGTGAAGATGAAAATATTCCAGATAAACCATTCGCTAAGAAAGCTTTTTTTCCTTCCTCAATGGGTTTAAGTTTACTGGTTGCGGAAAATGCCAGTCAACTTAATGTGACAGTGCAGTGGGGTGATTATTATCCGTTAAAAGATCATACCGTTGGACAATCTGCAAATGATGTTGGTGAAGCAGAAATTCTCTCACCCTCAGAAATAGAAACGATACCCACATCAGAAGCAGCAAATAACAGTTTATCAGGGAATTGGAAGCGGATTCCTCGTCAAGCCCAAATAACCATTCCTCTAAAATTACCACTTCATCAAAGCCAATCCCCAAAAACTATTCCCATACCAGATCACCACGGCTTACAAATCGTCGTCTCTATTCGTCCTGTAACATCCAAGGAACTTGTTCCTGGGGGGACTCGTTCTGTTTCCGTATTTTTGGTCAATAATCGCCTTCCCACCTCAGATAAAGAGTGTGATGTTACCTATACTTTTCAAACCAGTTTAATCATCAATACCCCAGAACCATTAGTACCTCGTCCCAATTTACGCGGACGAGATCATCAGGATTGGGATGAAAACGTTGCTGATTTGCAATATCGTGATGATTATGAATATGCTGTAGGTCATAACGTTTCTGCGATAGCTACGCTCGCCGAAGGCATCGCTCTCACAAATCCTGATGGTAGTTGTCAAGAAATCCGCACCGCTTGGATACCAACCGCTGATGTAGAAAAGGTCATAGCTGCTGACGTAGAAAACGTTGAGTTGGGAATGGAAGCCCTAGCCGCCGCACCCACACCAGAAGCATTGCAAAATATGCTGAGTCCAATGGTAGGTGCTTACATTGATTGGATCAAAGAACAACGGGCAAAATGTCCCACCGAACCCAAACGGCAAAATGTCGCCCTAGATTTACTCCAACGTGGGGAGAATACAGCTAAACGCATCGCCGCAGGTATCAAAGCATTAGGTGATCCCCAAATATTTGCATCCTTCTGTATTGCCAATCGCGCCATTGCTACAGCCCTGCGCCAACGTGCTACTCACGGTAAAAATACTCCTCCCGAAAGAGAAACAGCCCCCAAATGGCGACCCTTTCAACTAGCGTTTTTACTAACTAACTTGCCAGGAATAGCCTACCCCGAAAATAGCGATCGCCAATTAGTTGATTTACTATTTTTCCCCACCGGTGGCGGTAAAACCGAAGCCTACTTAGGACTGGCTGCCTTTACCCTGGTTCTGCGACGACTGCGTTATCCAGGTATCAAATCCGCCGGTTTAAGCGTCCTCATGCGCTACACCCTGCGGCTGTTGACCCTCGACCAACTCGGAAGGGCGGCGACAATGATTTGCGCCTTAGAATTGGAACGCCAGAAAAACCCCCAGCAGTTAGGAACTTGGCCATTTGAAATTGGACTGTGGGTAGGACAAAGCGCAACACCCAACCGCATGGGCAAAAAAGGAGATAATGACGAAAACACTGCTAGAAAGCGGACTCTTGATTTCCAAAAAAATAACGGTAGCCCATCACCTATCCCTTTAGAAAGTTGTCCTTGGTGCGGGACAAAATTCAACCTTTACTCATTCCAATTAAAACCAAAACCCGAACAACCAAAAAATTTACAAATAAGTTGTGCCAATCGTCGCTGTAATTTCCAAGGTGATCATCCTTTACCAATAGTCGCCGTAGATGAATCAATATATCGCCGCTTACCTTGTTTTATTATCTCCACAGTTGATAAATTTGCCAGTCTGCCCTGGGTAGGAGAAACAGGCGCATTGTTTGGACGAGTAGACCGCCACGACAATGATGGCTTTTACGGACCAACTCAAATAGGCTGTGGTAAACCCCTGGGTGGCTATTTACCACCACCAGATTTAATTATCCAAGACGAATTACATTTAATTTCTGGACCATTGGGAACAATGGTAGGACTATACGAAACTGCCATTGATGCCTTGTGTAGCCAAGAAATAGACGGCAAAAAAATTCGTCCGAAAATAGTTGCTTCCACTGCCACAGTCCGCCGCGCCAGCAAGCAAATTCAAGCATTATTTGGTCGCAGTGAAGTTGATATATTTCCACCACCAGGACCCGATAAACGCGATTCCTTCTTTGCGAAAACTGTCCCCGCCACAGTCAAAAATGCCCGCACTTATGTAGGAATTGCTGCTCAAGGACGCAGTTTAAAGGTAGTATTATTGCGTACATATTTAGCCTTGCTAGGTGCAGCCCAAAAACATTGGTTAGAACAAGGAGGAAAGAAAAATTCCCACAACCCAGCAGATCCTTACATGACACTGTTAGGTTACTTTAATTCCCTACGTGAACTCGGTGGCAGTCGGCGGATTGTGGAAGATGAAGTAAATTCTGGACTAGTGCGTTACAGCCAGCGCAAGCGAGTAGATGAAATATCCGGGATATTTGCTGGTCGTAAAATTGATGACGAACCAGAAGAATTAACTTCCCGTGTTAATACTAGCGATGTTGCTGATACTAAGCGGCGAATGGAATCAACCTTTGATCTAGAGGAAAAAGTTGATGTCGTTTTAGCAACAAACATGATTTCCGTAGGTTTGGATATTACCCGCTTGGGTTTAATGGTAGTTCTCGGTCAACCCAAGACAGCAGCCGAATATATTCAAGCTACCAGCCGCGTAGGACGGGCAGAGGAAAAACCAGGGTTAGTAGTCACTTTACTGAACATTCATCGTCCCCGCGATCGCTCTCATTATGAACGATTCGGTGCTTGGCATTCAACATTTTATCGAGCGGTAGAAGCAACTAGCGTAACTCCTTTTTCCCCTCGCGCTATTGATAGAGGTCTTGCAGCCATTACCGTAGCTTTAGCACGTCTCGGACACCCAAAGATGACAGCACCACGCCATGCTTTCGATATTACTCAACATCGTCAAGATTTAGATTTTGTCGTTGATACCATATCCAAACGCGCAGAAATGCACGATAAAGAGATTGATGCAGTTGAAGCCGAAGCACTAGGTCAGAAGGTGAAAAACCAAGTTAAAGACTTGCTTGATTTGTGGGAACGTATCGCCAATAGCAGTAGCAAAATTAGCCTTCAATATCAACGGGAAGTAGGCGAAGCACCTGCACTAATATTTGACCCTCTCGACCCAGAATTAAACAACCAACCCCTAGAAGTACAAAAGAAATTCAAAGCCCAGCGAAGTTTGCGCGATGTTGAACCAACAGTTAATCTGTGGGTAATTAATCCTTATGGAAATGAGGTAGAGGAGGCAGGAAAATGAATAAATCTAGCAGAAAAAAATCACCACCAGGACAAGTTCGCCAAAGTCAAATTCTCTCTACCTTTGGACCTGGGGCAATGGTAGATTTACCGAAACATTCTGTGTTAATTGGTGGGTTAAATCATTGGCGTGGCGACAGAAAACTCATCTTTGAAGACCGTCTAGCGGCTAGAGTTGCCGAAATTTTAGAAGTCCCTCACATCAAACTGTATGCACCACCAGTTGATGAACAAGACCCCAAAGCCGCCCGCACGGGGATTAATGTTTTTACTTTTCCCACTTGGTTTTTAGCCCAAGTCAAGGAAACTTGGTACGACAATAAAACCCAAAAAACCTACCGCACTCGCCCTTTGATACCTTGGGGTAATTTGGTGAGTGGTAAATATCTTAATTCTGAGAAAAAATCAATCCCCGTTGTCCCCGTACGCTTTGTCCAAGCCTGCGTTAAAGGACATATCAGCGATATTAATTGGTATCGTTTTGTACATGATGACTCTGATAATAAATGTCAAGGTCAGCTATGGTTGGATGAAGGTGGTTCTGGTAACGACTTTGCGGAAATTTATGTTCGCTGCGAAGGCTGTAAAAAACGCCGTCCTCTGGCTAATGCTACAGTTCGCAATGGTAAAGTTTTAGGTCAATGTCAGGGACACCGCCCTTGGCTTGGTGATTTTGCCCAAGAACTGAGTTGTATTCGTGAATCCACAGGTCTACCAGAATACAATCGCTTATTAGTGAGGTCTGCTAGTAATGCTTATTTTTCCCAAGTTCTCAGCGTGATCTCTCTCCCTGATTCTGACGCACCTTTGCAAAACGCAGTAAATTCAGTCTATGAAGATTTTCTTCATTGTCTTGAAAGTATTGATGAGTTGAAAATGTACCGCAAAAATCCCAAAGTCTCCACAGCTTTAGAAGGATTTACCAATGAAGCCGTCTGGGAAGAAGTGCAACGAAAACAAAGACGACAAGAAAAACCACATAAAAGTATTAAGCAAGTAGAAATTGAGACACTACTTTCTAGTGCCGTCGAAATTGGGGAAGATGTACCAGAAGGTGATTTTTACGCCAGGTCACGTAGTTTAGATAATTTACAACCTACCTTTTCTGCCTGTATTGAACGAATTGTTTTAGTACATCGGTTACGGGAAGTAATTGCTCAGGTCGGTTTTACTCGCTTTGAGGCGGAAATGCCAGATATTGACGGCGAACTTGATATCAGCGTCAGGCGTGCTGCATTGGATATTGAACCTACTTGGGTGCCGACAATTGAGAATAGAGGCGAAGGTGTATTTATTGCTTTCCGTCAGGAAGCTATTGAAAATTGGTTAAAGCGAGAAGCTGTCAAAAAACGGGGGCGAGAATTATCAAGAGGATTTGATATTTGGTGTGCGCGTAAAGGTATAGACCAGGAAAAGGAAAAAGTTAAGTTTCCCGGACTACCATATATTATGCTGCATTCATTATCACACTTATTAATTATGGCAGTATCCCTAGAATGCGGTTATGCGTCCAGTTCCATCCGCGAGCGCATTTATGCTAGTGAAGCTGGTTATGGAATTCTTTTATACACTGGCGCAACTGGGTCAGAAGGTACTTTAGGCGGACTGGTAGAAGTTGGCAAACACATTGAATACCATTTGGAAATAGCATTAGAGCAAGGAAGATTATGCTCCAATGATCCGGTTTGCGCCCAGCATAAACCTGATAATGAGCAAGAGGAGCGTTTTTTACATGGTGCTGCTTGTCATGGCTGTTTACTGATTGCGGAAACATCTTGCGAACGGCGTAATGAATTTCTTGACAGGGCATTGGTAGTTGCTACTGTTGAAGGAACAGGAGCAGAATTCTTTGAGGATAAAGGAGGATGAAGAGTTTTCTTAACCTCAGTCGTCCAGCCCTGGTTAATTTAGCAACGGCTTTGGTGGCGATCGCTCTTCTACTTCCTAACAGCTAATTTAGCAATTTCAGAAAGTGGAGAAAATGGACTACAAAAGTTTTTCTCGGAGCGACACAAAGTAATACGAAAATTGCCAATCACTCAAAATCATCCCCATCAAATTAATAA
>NZ_VILC01000071.1:0-22351 GCF_009712065.1 Aphanizomenon sp. UHCC 0183
CTGAAGGTAGTTGCTGTAAATCCCAACGGGACAAGCCAAGAATGTTCTAGTTGTGGTAACAAAGTTAAAAAGCCGCTATCTCAAAGAATGCACAACTGCCCTGTATGTCATGGGAGTTTGTGTAGGGACTTGAACGCGGCTATGATTATCAAGAACCGTGGGACACGCGGTCTTAAAGCTCAGTCAATGTCTTCATAGAAGAGTCGCTGAGAAGCCCACACTCACCTGAAAGGGAGTGTGTGGAGTATGTCACAATTCGGTAAACCAGAAACACCATTAACAAAAGAGCCAAAAGAGATATATATGACTCGTAAAGTAATCCGTACCGATAAAGCCCCTGCACCAGTTGGACCATACAATCAAGCAATTCTCGCTTCTGGGCAAATGTTGTTTGTAGCTGGACAAATTGCCATAGATCCCCGTTTAGGTGATGTTGTCTACACCGAAGATGTAGTCAAGCAAACTGAACAGGTAATGAAAAATATTGAAGCTATCCTGACAGAAGCAGGAGCTACATTTGCAGATGTGGTAAAAACTGGTGTATTTTTAGCTGATATGAATGATTTTGCCGCTGTCAATGCGGTTTATGCAAAATATTTTTCCGAAGATACCGCCCCTGCGCGTGCTTGTGTGGAGGTTTCCCGTTTACCTAAAAATGTGTTGGTAGAAATTGATTGTATTGCTGTTATTGGTGGTTAATTATACTCAAAACGGCTAGAAACTGGACTTTTTTATCATACAAAGAACAAGCTTCAAAGCCTCTCCCCGTTGCGGGGAGAGGTTTGGAGAGGGGTTTCATATTTGGTTAAACTATGAACCGTTTGCAGTATATCCTGTGGGCAATGCCCACTCTACTTTTATTTTTCTGGTTCGATACCTAATGCTTTTAATTGGGCAGCTAATTTGTCAGCACGTTGTTTTTGTTGTTCTATCTCTTGTTGTTTTTGTTCTACTAATTCTGAACTCCACAACAGCAAATTTCCCTGTTCGTCCCACCATCTTAACCATTTACTAGTGAGGTTTTCCCTTGTCCCTTCCCACACTCCCAAGTAAAGGTTCATTTCCTCTATCCAGTAACGTTGGTTTTCATGAGGATTTTGTAAGGTGTACAAACCTGTATTAGAGTTTAGCTGATAAAATTCTAAACTACCGCTATCTGGTTCAAAAATGGCGTAATTAGGTACTTTTAAGATTTTTTCATAGAAAAACCATTTTCCAGGGGGATAAGTAGGTTTACTGGAATATTCTGTTCCGTCTGTATCAGAAATAAATTCCATCACTATTACGGGAATATCTCCCTGTATTTGGGGTGTATAACTACGAAAGACTTCTTGCTTCGTGACGCGAATTTCGGGTATATAAGCCCAATCAGGAGCTTTAATGACAATTTTGCTATTGACGGTGGCACAGATACCGTAGTTAGTCGGTGTGAGGCAATTTGGGGGAAGTTTACCGGCTAGTTGGAGGCTTTCAGTCAGGGCAGCGGCTTGGGCTGGTTGGTAGATGTTGTCCACTGGATCATCTGGGAGAATGTAATCATCGGGTAGTTTTTCCCAAGTGATTTGGTATGCTTGGGTAGCAATAATCATGATGGGTTTTCCTGTATTCAGGTTGTAAATTCTAGTTTAACTAGTTAACCCTGTTATGTCACTCTCGGAAAACAATAATTGAATCCATTTTTTGTAACTCTTATTTCATCAAGGGTTGGCACTTTTTTTATGTATTAAAAAATAAAATTGCTGCATAAAATGTCAAAACCAAAGCTCCATAAACCTCCCAGGTATTGAATTTTCCCAATCTGACAGAAGAGGATTAACTTCATTTCTCTCGGACCGAAATGTTTTTTCTTTCACTTCCACAGAAGTAAATTGATAATCTTTGGCAAAATAAGCCCCTCTGGTAAACCTCTCCAGTATTAAATGTTATTCGGCGTTGCTGATTAAGGGTATGAATTTTAGTCTCACGCAAAGGCGCAATCACGCTTCGTGATCTCGAAGAGTAGACGCACTGAGGTTTGATTTTTAAAGGTTCAATTTGGAAATTTCATACCTCGATTCAGCAACGCCTGTTATTCCTTTTCCCTCTCCTCTTAGGAGAGGGTTAGGGAGAGGTAGGGAAGGGGGGTTAGGTTTCTGAAGATTATCGGTTTCATCTAATACTTTTCAAACACCCTACTTAGGAAGACCTTTACCTATTCGCTAAATATTGATACATTTCCCATCTAGCATTAACTTCCATTTGCGCTTGTTCTAGCAACAACTTGGCAACCTCCGGTTTACTTTTCGTCAACATCTTAAATCGGTTCTCTTGATACATTGACTTCTCCACCGATTCAGAAGGTGCTTTCATATCCAATTGTAGGGGATTTTTACCCTGTTCTTGTAATGCTGGATTATAGCGATATAACAACCATCTTCCTGAGTCTACTAGAGCCTTTTGCTGATGTAAACCTTTGGTCATATCAATCCCGTGAGCAATACAATGACTGTAAGCAATAATGATTGATGGACCGTCAAAGGCTTCCGCTTCTAAAAATGCTTTGAGTGTATGTTCATCACGCGCACCTAACGCTACACTCGCCACATAAACATTACCATAAGTCATGGCCATTAAACCCAAATCTTTCTTGGGTGCGGGTTTTCCACCAGTTGCATATTTAGCAACTGCGGCTTTTGGTGTGGCTTTAGAAGATTGTCCTCCAGTGTTAGAATAAACTTCTGTATCCATTACCAAAATGTTCACATTGCGTCCTGTGGAAATCACATGATCAATTCCACCAAAGTCTATATCATACGCCCAACCATCACCCCCAACTATCCACACACTTTTCTTGACTAAATAATCAGCTAAGGATTTGAGATTTTGGATTTTGGATTTGAGATTTGCGTCTTTTATAGTTTCCGCAATCTCAGCTAATTTGTGGTTGAGAATGACAATTCTTTCCCGTTGGTCCCAAATATCAGCTTCGGTTTTTTGTTCAGCTTTGAGAATGGCATTAACTAAATTATCGCCAATTTCACTACTTAATTGTGACAATAATTCTCCTGCAAATTCCCCTTGTTTGTCTATAGATAAACGATAACCAAAACCAAATTCGGCGTTATCTTCAAATAAACTATTAGACCATGCAGGACCTCTACCGTCAGCGTTTTGACTCCAAGGAGTTGTGGGGAGATTTCCACCGTAAATGGAAGAACAGCCGGTGGCGTTGGCAACGAGTGAGCGATCGCCAAACAATTGTGTTAATAATTTAAGGTAGGGCGTTTCTCCACAACCAGCACAAGCACCGGAAAATTCAAACAACGGTTCTTGTAATTGCTGCTGACGAATTTGGCTTACTTTCAAAGTTTTCCGGTCTGGATTTGGTAAACTCAAAAAGAAATTCCAGTTTTCCCGTTCCTGTTCCCGCAACGGTAACTGGGGACTCATATTAATCGCCTTGAGGGTGGGTTCTGCCTTGTTTTTGGCAGGACAGACACTCACACAAATTTCACAGCCTGTACAGTCTTCTGGGGCTACCTGAATGGTAAATTTCTGATTAGCAAAGCTCTTATCTTTGGCATTAGTGGACTTAAAAGATATGGGTGCGTTGACTAACTCACTGGATTGATAAGCTTTGGCGCGAATAGCAGCGTGAGGACAAACCATCACACATTTACCGCATTGAACGCAGACATCAGCCTCCCAAACGGGGATTTCCTCCGCAACGTTGCGTTTTTCCCATTTTGCAGTTCCACTGGGGAAAGTTCCGTCAGCAGGTAACGCACTTACAGGTAAATCATCACCTTCCCAAACCATGATTTTGCTAAGAACATTCTCGACAAATTTAGGTGCATTATTTTGTAGAAATCTTGCGTTATTTTGTAGAGACGTTCCATGGAACGTCTCTACATTTACAGAATGCAGATTTTCTAGGGTGTTGTCTACGGCTTTTAAATTCATCTTGACAACTTCCGCGCCTTTTTTACCATAGGTTTTTTCTATGGCTTGTTTGATTTTAGCGATCGCTTCTCTTTCTGGCAATACCCCCGCTAAAGCAAAGAAACACACCTGCATGATAGTGTTAATTCTGTGTCCCATACCACTATCTTTTGCCACTTGACTAGCATTAATAGTATAAACTTTCAGGTTCTTGTCAATAATTTGCTGTTGAACTTTTGAAGGTAGATTTTCCCAAACATTATCAGCATCATAAGGACTATTTAACAACAAAGTCGCTCCCGGTGCAGCAGCTTTTAAAATATCAATAGTTTCCACAAATCCCCAATGATGACAACCGATAAAATTAGCTTTGTCTATGAGGTAAGTTGAGCGAATTGTTCCAGTTCCAAACCGTAAATGAGAAACTGTCATAGAACCGGACTTTTTAGAATCATAAACAAAGTAACCTTGGGCGTTATTTTCTGTGCCTTCCCCGATGATTTTGATGGAGTTTTTATTTGCCCCTACTGTACCATCTGAACCTAAACCATAGAACATTGCCCGAACCACATGATCTGGTTCTGTAGAGAAATTGGCATCAAAATTCAAAGAAGTGAAAGTGACATCATCATTAATCCCAATTGTGAAATGATTTTTGGGTTTAAGTTGAGTCAGATTATCAAAAATACTCTTCACCATTGCCGGAGTAAATTCCTTAGAAGACAGTCCATATCTTCCCCCCACAATTTTCGGGAATGTAGTTTTTTTCCAACCTTCATAAATAGCTGTCACTACATCTAAATATAAAGGTTCTCCTGCACTTCCAGCTTCTTTTGTTCTATCAAGGACAGCAATAGATTTAACACTATTTGGTAATGCTTCTATAAATCTGGCAACATCAAAAGGACGGAAAAGCCTCACTTTGATAACTCCGACTTTTTCCCCTTGATTGTTGAGATAATCCACAGTTTCATGGACAGTTTCACAACCAGAACCCATAATTACAATTACTCTTTCTGCGTTAGGTGCGCCATGATATTCATAGAGTTTGTAATATCTGCCTGTGCGTTCTCCAAATTTATCCATTATTGTTTGAACAATATCAGCACAACCATCATAATAAGGGTTTGCACCTTCACGAGATTGAAAATAAACATCAGGATTTTGTGCTGTTCCTCGTAATACTGGTTTATCTGGAGTTAAGCACCGTTGACGATGTGCAAATACTAAAGATTGGGGAATAAAAGCTTGTAAATCCTCATCAGATAACAACTCAACTTTCTGCACTTCATGGGAAGTTCTAAACCCATCAAAAAAGTGCATAAATGACACTCTTGCTTCTAATGTTGCCGCATGAGAAATTAAAGCGAAATCATGACTTTCCTGCACAGAAGCTGAACACAAAAAAGCGAAGCCAGTCGCCCTTGCAGCCATAACATCACTATGATCACCGAAAATAGATAAAGCATGAGTAGCTAAAGAACGGGCAGAAACATGAATAACAAAACTGGTTAATTCTCCGGCAATTTTGTACAAGTTAGGAATCATTAATAATAATCCCTGAGAAGCGGTGAAAGTTGTACTTAATGCCCCCGTTTGTAATGCCCCATGGACAGCAGCAGCAGCCCCTCCTTCGCTTTGCATTTGGGTAACACTGGGAACAGTTCCCCAAAGATTTGGTTTATTTTCCGACATCCAAGCATCAGCCCATTCACCCATATTTGAAGATGGAGTGATAGGATAAATAGCAATTACTTCATTCAATTTGTAAGCTACACGGGCAACGGCTTCGTTACCATCAATTGTGGCATAAGATTTGGGCATGATTTTCCTTCTGTGTCTCTTTTGGTGGTTGTTTCAATTTCCCGTAGGGTGCGTCAGATTGATAAATAGTCGAATTTAAGTATGATTTAACGTCTGACGCACCTTACTAATCTATGCAGAGAAACCAAAAAGATAAGCATTGAAAACAGCTAAAGTCAGGAAGTTAATTTGTGATATTTTCTACAGTTTTATTAATTATCAATTATTACTCATGAATTATTCTGACTTTTAGCCAATATTTTAATTATAGCAAATAGTAAATCTCCTAGATATATCAATATTAATGTTGTACTCAATATCTATCATCTTTGATTGATCAAAGTTTGATGATTGTCATGGGGTAGAGGTGCGGGACATTTTTGGGCAAGATAGTTGACAGTTATCCAAGGTTTTACAGTATAATTTAAAGTTAATCACCTGTATTAACACTCAATCAATATCAATTATGACTTATCGAGATCCTGAAATTGAAATTGAACTATTACGCCTAAAGAGTGAGTTAAATATATTTGGAAAGAATAACAGTCAAAGTAATTCTCAATCTCAATGTTTAGATGATGTTATCACTAAGTTAAATCACCTTGTGGGAATGGAAAATGTCAAAAATGATATTAACACTTTTATCAATTTTCTCAAAGTTCAGAAAATGCGTCAGGAACAAGGTTTACCAAATATTTCTATTTCCCTACATTCAGTATTTTGTGGACCTCCGGGAACTGGTAAAACCACAGTTGCACGTTTAATGGGTGAAATATATAGAGAACTAGGTATACTTGCTAAAGGCCATATTGTAGAAACTGATAGATCAGGTTTGGTTGCAGGTTATGTTGGACAAACAGCTTTAAAAGTAGATGAAGTTGTAAATTCAGCATTAGATGGAGTATTATTTATTGATGAAGCTTACGCACTAGCACCAGCAGATTCAGGGAAAGATTTTGGACAAGAAGCGATAGATACTTTACTCAAAAGAATGGAAGACTATCGAGATAGGGTGGTTGTGATTGTCGCTGGTTATAGTGATGAGATGTCAATATTTATTAATGCTAATCCAGGGTTACAGTCGAGATTTAATAGATATTTTTATTTTGAAGATTATAAACCAGAAGAACTATTAAATATTTTTGAGGGAATATGTAAGCAACAACATTATAGAATAACCCCAAGAGGTAAAGAAAAACTTCTGAAACACTTCACAAAGTTATATTCTGAAAAAAACAAAAGTTTTGGAAATGGTAGACTTGTCAGGAATATTTTTGAAAAAACAATTGAAAGACAAGCTAATAGATTAGTTAAAATAACCGATGTTAATAAGGAAATGATGATGACAATTACCTGGGAGGATATTTAATAACGGCGTTGGTGAATAAAGGTATGATTTTTTCTCACGCAGAGGCGCAGAGGACGCAGAGAGTAAGAGTTTGAGAAATAGAATGTTTGAGTTTCATACCTCAATTCAGCAACGCCTAATAACCATATATCAATCATCTTTTTGACGTTATTAGCTGATCTTGTAGGGTGCGTTAATGAAAGGTAACGCACCTTATTTATGGGTATTTGTTTGAAAATGGGAATCTTAGCCACTATTACCATATTCGGTGCGCTTCGCTATCGCTCTTGTAGAGACTGTCTTGATTGTCAAGCGATCGCTATCACTTCCTCTAACATACCTCTAAGATTGTCTATACTTACCCTGAAAATGGGGGGGGATGTGAACAGTTACAATTTGGCTATCGTCACAAATCAATTATTCTCCCTAATGAGTCTGTAAAATTTCCATCTTTCCCTGAATTAATTTTAGATTTAACTAAAGTATTTCCAGGGAAAAATTAAGTTATAAAATTAAAATTTGCAAAGATTGATAAAATATGCTATTGTAATTATCAAGTGGTATAGTAGGCTATTTATAACAATTTATAAGATTGTCAGTATAGATAATAAGCGGCTATAGCAGCCGCATCAGTATCTATGCCGAGTTTTCACTCATGTTTACACCTGCTACAATAGGGTCAAAATTTGCGGGAAACCGGGTATTATGATCACAATCCGCTTTTTCTAAATGCGTCCCCTGTAAATTAGCTGTACGTAAATTTGCAGAAAATAACATTGCTCCTCGCAAATCTGCATTTTCTAAATTAGCTTCACTTAAATCAGCAAAACTCAAATCACATCCTCGTAGATTGGCACCGCTGAGGTTAGCTGTGCTTAAATCGGCATAACTGAAATTAGAGCCTTTCAAGTCAAAATTTTGTAGATTAGCTTCTCCTAATTCTGCTTTTTCAAAGTCTCTTTTTCCGACTGCATATTCTCCTACAATCGTAGCAGCACTATTAATTGACTGTTGAAAATTAACTTCAGGCATAGAGCAGCCTCACAATTTATCTAAATTTTTTACGGAATTTCCGATATTATCTACATTTATATTATAACCAATATGCAGAAAATACAGGCTATGTTTACATAAGTTTGTTTTCAGTTTAATCTTAAATTTTGGTTTTGGTTTATTCTCATGCAAATTAATTGATGTTCATACCACTTGCAAACTTACAATTATGCCTTTTGGTGGAACTTGGTTAGTAAAAAACTTTTTATAATTACACGGATACCCAAACTTATCTACAAATATAGAATGGTAAAACAAATCCCCAATTTAAGTAGCTATGCAAAATTAATTGTGTATCCAAATGCTTATCCTATTAAAAAAAATTCGTTAAGGAGATATGAACCATGAAAAACTTTGAAAATAAAGTTGTTTTAGTCACAGGTGCTAGTTCTGGTATTGGTCGAGCCACAGCAGTCGCCTTTGCTAAAGAAGGGGCAAAAGTTGTGGTTGCTGCCCGTAGGTTAAGGAAGGGGGAGAAACTGTTGAATTAATCAAAAAAGCAGGTGGAGAAGGTCTTTTTATTCAAACTGATGTTACTCAAGAAGAACAGGTTAAAAACTTAATAGAAAAAACCGTTGAAATCTATAGTCGTCTTGATTGTGCTTTTAACAATGCCGGTTGTTTGACTGTCAATCCAATTACAGAAGAAACCGTTGAAAATTATGAAGAAGTCTTTAATGTCAATGTTAAAGGTGTATTTCTTTGCTTGAAATACGAAATATCTCAAATGTTAAAGCAGGGAGGGGGAACAATTGTTAATTGTGCTTCAATTTTGGGGTTAACTGGTTTATCTCCTACACATCTTTACACAGCTAGTAAACACGCGGTATTAGGCTTCACTAAAACAGTAGCTTTAGAAGTTGCCCAATCAAATATTCGTGTTAATGCAGTATGTCCGGGGGTGATTGATACAGATCTGGCTCGTCCTTTCTTTTCTATTCCGTTTTATCGAGAGTTTATTAACAAACATCCCATGGGTAGAGTCGGAAAAGAAGAAGAAGTTGCTAATGCAGTAGTTTTTCTTTGTTCAGATCAGGCTTCCTTTATTACGGGAGAACACCTTGTCATAGACGGTGGTTTTATGGCTCAGTAAATGACTACAAAAATAACAATTTATGTATTTTTCAAAACCATTTAGGAGGGAAATTAAAAATGCCGTTTTGTACTAAGCTGCTGTGCATTTAATTTGTATAAGTCTAGCGGGCAAGATGCCCGCACCACAAGCTCTAACTATTTTAGAATTATTAACTTTAGCTGCGTAACAGCTTAGATCAAAAGAGTTGAAAAATTATGGTAACTACATTGGTGATTGGTTATGGCAATGATTTACGTGGTGATGATGCCATTGGACAACAAGTAGCAAAAGCTATAAAACATTGTCGTTTATCATCTGTACAATCTATTGCAATTCATCAATTGACACCAGAATTAGCTGCACCTTTAGCAAATGTCAAATTAGCAATTTTTGTTGATGCTTGTATCAATTCCCAATCTAGTCAGGTGCAGGTACAATTATTATTACCCTCTGAGTTGAATACTATTAATACCCATATCAGTAATCCGCGATCGCTACTTGCTCTTTCTCAAATCCTCCATGGTTATTGTCCCCCAGCGTGGTTAATCTCAGTTCCAGGAGTGAATTTTGAACTAAGCGATCGCATTTCACCAACAGCAGAAAAAGGTATAGCGATCGCCATAGTTACAATTATGCAAATTCTCAATACAAGCAAATAAAAGGATAGTCATGGAAGCACCTATCAAACCAATCACCAACAAGCCTTACAATATCTTTTATCCAGAGAAATTAAACCCATTAGATGCCATTTTCGCACCTAACACTGTTGCTGTCATTGGTGCAAGTGAAAAACCCGGAAGTGTGGGACGAAATCTACTTTGGAACTTAATCACTAATCCCTTTGGAGGAACAGTTTTTCCCATTAATCCTCAGCATTCTAGTATATTAGGAATTAAAGCTTATTCTACTATATTCGATGTTCCTGAAAAAATAGATTTAGCTGTTATTGCTACCCCTGCATCTACAGTCCCAAAAATTATTTCTGATAGCGTTGATGCTGAAATTAAAGGAGCAATTATTATTTCTGCTGGATTTAAAGAAATAGGTGAAAAAGGTATCGCTTTAGAACAGGAAATTATCCAACAAGCACAAAGAGGAAAAATTAGAATTATCGGTCCTAATTGTTTAGGAGTAATGAATCCAATTTCTGGTTTAAATGCTACCTTTGCCAGTAAAATGGCGCGTCCGGGAAATGTTGGTTTTATTAGTCAAAGTGGAGCTTTATGTACAGCAATTCTAGACTGGAGTTTTCAAGAAAATGTGGGTTTTAGTGCCTTTATTTCCATTGGTTCAATGTTAGATATTAGTTGGGGAGATTTAATTTATTATCTTGGTGATGACCCCCAGACTAAAAGTATTATAATTTATATGGAATCCATTGGGAATGCGCGTTCCTTCCTATCAGCAGCGCGAGAAGTGGCTTTAACAAAACCGATAATTGTGATTAAAGCTGGTCGGACACCAGCCGCAGCTAAAGCAGCCGCTTCTCACACAGGATCATTAGCAGGAAGTGATGCTGTTTTAGATGCAGCTTTTCGCCGTTGTGGGGTGTTACGAGTCAATAGTATTTCTGATTTATTTGATATGTCGGAAGTATTAGCAAAACAACCCCGTCCCCAAGGTCCCCGGCTAACAATTTTAACTAATGCTGGCGGTCCGGGAGTATTAGCAACGGATACATTAATTGAAAGTGGAGGAGAATTAGCAGCAATTTCTCCAGAAATAATGACTTCCTTAAATGACATTTTACCACCGCAATGGAGTCATAATAATCCTATTGATATTTTAGGGGATGCTGACCCCCAACGTTATACAAAAGCCTTAGAAATTGCGGCACAAGATCCCAATAGTGATGGTTTATTAGTGATTTTAACACCCCAATCAATGACAGATCCTACCCAAACAGCGGCACAACTAAAACCCTACGCACAAATGTCAAATAAACCAATTTTAGCTAGTTGGATGGGTGGTGTAGATATAGCCGAGGGAGAACAAATTCTTAACAATCAAGGTATTCCCACTTATGCTTATCCTGATACAGCAGCGCGAGTATTTAGTTATATGTGGAAGTCCAGTTATAACCTGCGCGGTATTTATGAAACTCCGGTTTTACCAACATTAATTTGTGATGTGAATACTCGCAATTGTGCTAAAGTAGAAAATATTATTCAAGCTGCAAAAACAGCAGGAAGAACAATTCTCACGGAATTTGAATCTAAGGAAATTTTAGCCGCTTACGGTATCCCTGTGGTGGCTGGTTGCATTGCGGAAACTGTGGATAAAGCGGTTGAATGTGCAGAAAATTTGGGTTATCCGGTAGTTTTAAAACTTTATTCTCAGACAATTACCCATAAAACTGATGTGGGTGGTGTGCAATTAAATTTGAAAAATGCAGAATCGGTAAAATGTGCTTTTCAAAATATTCAAAAATCCGTAAAAGAGAAAGCCAAAGCGGAAGATTTTTTGGGTGTAACTGTACAACCAATGATCAAAACTGATGGCTATGAATTGATTATTGGTAGTAGTTTAGATCCCCAATTTGGACCAGTATTATTATTTGGTGCTGGAGGACAATTGGTGGAAGTTTTTCAAGATAGTTCTATTGCCCTGCCGCCTCTTAATACTACCCTAGCCCGGCGAATGATGGAACAAACTAAAATTTACAAAGCCTTGCAAGGGGTCAGAGGACGGAAAAGTATTGATATTGCTGCTCTTGAACAATTAATGGTAGAATTTAGTCAATTAGTTGTGGAACAACCTGGGATTAAAGAAATTGATATTAATCCGCTGTTGGCTATTCCTCCCACTCCTATACATCCTGGAGGATTAATTGCCTTAGATGCGCGGATAGTTTTACATTCTGCTGATGTGGAAAAACATCAATTACCAAAATTAGCTATCTGTCCCTATCCTAGTCAATATATTAGTAATTGGAAATTGAACAATGGTACACCAATTACTATTCGTCCTATTCGTCCCGAAGATGAACCTTTAATGGTAGAATTTCACAAGACCTTATCAGAAGAAAGTGTTTATTTCCGCTATTTCCATCTCATTAAATTGAGTCAACGCATTACCCATGAACGACTAACACGAATATGCTTTATTGACTATGATCGAGAAATGGCTTTAGTTGCAGAATACCAAAATCCCGAAACAGAAAATAGGGAGATTTTAGCAGTAGGAAGATTAACTAAATTACATGGTAGTAATGCGGCAGAATTTGCGATGCTAGTGAGCGACAAATTTCAAGATCAAGGCTTAGGGACAGAATTACTCCGCAGATTGTTAGAAGTTGGTAAAAACGAGAGAAGTTGCTGTATCTATGCTGATATTTTAGCTGACAATTCAGGTATGCAGCGAGTATGTGAGAAACTTGGGTTCCAAATCACAAATACAAGTGATGCAACAATATTGAGGGCAGAAATTAAACTTTAAATGGGGGTTGCTGAAAAAATTTTTCAGCAAGTTTTAATTAGGTAGCCAGTAATCTGTTACAGTATTAGTCTGTAAATAAAAGCTACATAGCATAGATGTTTTTGAATTATGTAACCTATGCCGGCGAATTCCTGTCCTGAAAATGATGCTTATAACGGAAACTCTGATCCCCTTGACTCTATCTTTACTGACCTATCAGTAGATGAGGAATCAGAAGTAAGGATGGATTCCGCGTCTCTACCACCCAGCCGATTTAAAGGCCGTAGAGGCAAAGCTGCTCTAGTTTTAACTATAGTCTGGAGTGGTACTATTACCTTGCATTTAGTTTCCTGGGGTTCGATATTTGTCCTGGGACTAACAACAATGCTAGGTATTCATGCTTTGGGGATTATTTTCGCCAAACCCCGTCACCATTCCCAAGAAATAGAGGGAGATTTGCCTTTTGTTTCTGTGTTAGTGGCTGCTAAAAATGAGGAAGCGGTAATTGCCAGATTAGTCAAAAATTTGTGTAATTTGGAATACGGTAATGGTCAATATGAAGTCTGGATTATTGATGATAATAGTACGGACAATACACCCCAATTACTCGCCCAACTCAAGCAAGAATATCAACAACTTAATGTATTTAGGCGTGATCCTGACGCTAGTGGCGGCAAATCGGGGGCATTAAATCAAGTATTACCGCTGACAAAGGGAGACATTATTGCTGTATTTGATGCCGATGCCCAAGTTACACCGGATTTGCTATTACAAATAGTTCCGTTGTTTCAAAAAGAACGGGTAGGGGCGGTACAAATGCGTAAAGCGATCGCCAATGCTAAGGAAAATTTTTGGACTAAGGGACAAATGGCGGAAATGTTGTTGGATATTTGGTTTCAACAACAGCGTACCGCTATTGGTGGGATTGGTGAACTTCGAGGTAATGGTCAATTTGTCCGTCGTCAAGCGTTAGCAAGTTGCGGTGGTTGGAATGAGGAAACTATCACTGATGATCTGGATTTAACTATCCGTTTACATCTGGATAAATGGGATATTGAATGCGTTTTTTATCCGCCAGTGCAAGAAGAAGCGGTAACCAATGCTACAGCCCTTTGGCATCAACGTAACCGATGGGCAGAAGGTGGTTATCAACGTTATTTAGACTACTGGGATCTCATCCTCAAAAACCGCATGGGGACAAGGAAAACCTGGGATTTGTTGATCTTTATGGTGACAATGTATATTTTGCCAACAGCAGCAATACCAGATATTTTAATGGCGATCGCTCGTCATCGTCCCCCCATATTAGGTCCTGTCACTGGCTTATCTTTGGGAATGTCAGTAGTAGGAATGTTTGCCGGTTTAAAGCACGTCCGTTCCGATCAACAATTTAAACCATCTACCTATTTAATGGTACTTTTACAAACCCTGCGCGGCAGTTTATATATGTTGCATTGGTTAGTAGTTATGAGTAGCACAACGGCGCGAATGTCTTTCCGACCAAAACGCCTCAAATGGGTAAAAACTGTCCATACAGGTGTTGAGAAATAAGGAAATAATCAACCGTAGGGGCGCAGGGCCTACGCCCATTTACAAGTAAACCTGTGTTGTGGACAGAGTTTGAAGGGTGAAAGATCAAAAATTTCATCCTTCATTTTTTTGTGAATAATCTTAATATTTATCTTCTTCATCCCTACATCTTGTATACTACTTGCGGTTAAATTAGTAGTGCATTAGTATGAGATATGCCCAAGAAAATCCGAGAATTAAAAAGCTTATTACTTCAAGCTGGGTTTACCTGTCGGACGGGGAAAGGCAGCCATACTAACTGGTATCATCCCTTACTTACTGGGAGAGTTACTATATCAGGTAAAGATGGAAAAGATGCTAAAGAATATCAGGAAAAAGACGTTAATAACGCTATCAAAAGAATAGAAGAAATTAAAAAGGTTCAAGAGGAAGAAGAAGAATGAGTTATCATTACACGGTAATTATTCAATGGTCTCAGGAAGATAATTGTTTTGTTGTCAGTCTGCCTGAATGGGGGGAGTTTTGTCATACACATGGAGACACATATCAAGAAGCTTTAGAAAATGCTCAGGAAGTCTTGGAAATGTTAATTGAATCTTGTTTACAAGATGGTGAACCCCTCCCAGAACCAAAAACTTTAGGTAAGTCTTTATCAGCAGCCTAATTTTTACGAGATTTACACAACTGGTACAAAATTTCATCCTTCATTTTTTTGTATTGGCAACCAATCATCTAAAATTTGTTCTAATGAACCAATGGGGATAATGGGAAATATGTCAAGAGGAAGTTGTGAGCGATCGCTTGCTTCTAATCTAGCATCTTGATAACATTCATCAAATATTTCTAAAATGTAAGGTTTCAAACTAGGACTATCTTTAAGAGAATTCTTAATCTGTTTGCGAAATGTCCTAATTTCCCCTAGCCAATATCCTTGATTACGTTCTCTTTCACTATCCCAATATTTGAGTTTTAGTAGATGGACAAGCAGCTTAGTTAATAAACTTTCAATTGCTCGCTTCTCACTTCTACCTATAGTTTCTAATTCTTCTAATAAATTCTCTAAATCAACAGCGGAAAATTGTCCTGTGCGAAGTTGGTTAATGGTTGTTCTTATCCACAGGTAATAGTCTTGATCGTATAAGGTTTGAGTTGTTGGTTCTGTTGATGTAACCATATACTGGCGAGGATTTTACTATTTATTTTATTTTATTTTAGCTTAATTTAGTTATAACTAATAACATTGCATTCCGTCTTAATTGATAAACAAAAATGTTATTAGCAACACTTATTAATTATGCTCTATGCTTAGTCAACATAGCTAATTGAGATGTTTTACGAACTGATTTAATAGATTTTACTCTTGTTGTTGATATTTTGGGATTATCCCACTTTTCTACTGTAGGTCTATACAACCAACTATCTAATTTAGCATCATCAACATAACCTCTTAATTCAGGATCAGGCCAAATATGAAGACGATCTAAACAGCCTACTTCTTGTGCGGCTTCTTCAATATCATTCCACTGTCGTTTAAAGTATTCTGCCCATGAGTGTCTAGTCATAATGGAAGTAGTAAATTCTAATCCCGCAGCTATCATTCGTTTGCCATTAGTTCCACGAGCATTAATAGGCTCCCAAAAGATGACTTCTGGGTTAAATTTCATTATTTCATACAAATGTTTTTTGAAATCATCTAAAGTCATGCTGGGAGGAGTAGGAGCAACTGCAACATACAATCTACACCCAGCTTCATAACCCTTGATTAAAGCTTTATAACGTTCAGAAGGCAAAGGTGCATTAGGTTCAATCTGCCGACTTAGTTCATCACTTAAGTACGGTAAACTCATACCAACAACGACGTTGGGATTTTTAAGAATATCAATGTCATTCAGCCATAAAGGACTACGAGTGAGAATCCTAATTCGTTTGTTATTTTGCAATAAAGCCTTAACAGCACCACGAGTAACATTAGCAGTTTGCTTGTTTTGATAAGGATCTGTACCAGAACAAAGAAGAACTACACCTTTACCTTCTGGTGTCTCGTGCCAAGATGTTTTACGAGTTAGGTTTTTTGCTAATTGCTCAGGTATTTCTTCACGAACAAAGAGATATTGTCCCCAATCCATTTGAGGATCATTTACTCCCTGTTCTCTTAATTGCGCTTGCTTTGTACGAATTGCGGGGGTTGAAGGTACATAACAAAAAGTACAGCCATGTAAACACCCTGACGCGACGTTAACTACATAGTCACATAACCCTTTTTTATTAAGAGCGCTTTTTTGTAGAGGGTTTGCAATTTTTTCAGTGCCTTTGATAATTGACATAGTGTACACTTCTATATTATTTAGAGGTTAATTAGCATTTTAGCCCTCACATCTGAAGCTATTTATGGAAAACATTAAGTTTCTAAAAAAATGAAAGCTGTTTAAATCCAGTTAGCTTTATTATATCATTTCTTTGTAAAATAATTTTATTCCCTGTAACTATTTTACCGTTTCTCCAAACTTCTATTTGTTTCTCGTTTCTAAGTATATTTATATATCTTGTATAATGCTCTTTACTAGCAGGATTACGTTCCATAGTTTCATGACAAATTTCACGAAATTTAATACCATCTTGATTATTATGAATCAGTTCACCTAATTCATTGTCCAATTTTTCTAAACAAAAATCATAACTGTTTTTAGTAATATTAAACATTAGAGATGTTTGCATTTCTTCATAAAAATCTGCTGTTTTAAAACCATATCCATATAAATCAAAATAATATTGAAAAACTAAATTATTTTCTTTCCAGAAAGTTTCTTTCATTACTTCCAACGCAGTTAAATTTTTTGAGAGATGAATAAGATAATATAAAACTCTCACATCACCTTTTGGAATAAGTGAAAAAGTAAATACATACTTAGTATTACCTTTGTCCCTAAATAATCTCATGGATTCATTTCTGAAGTAACATTGTTCTCCAACTTTATCTAATCTACTCAAATCGGCTGATTCATAATATCCTTCAGCTTCAAGTAATTTATTAAAAGTAATTTTATCTTGTCCCTGTTTTCCAATAATAAATCTCTTCAAATAATCAATCATATATGTATAGAGAATCTCTGAACCTTTGAGAGATTGTATTTTATTAATGCTGTTCATAGAAACATCAGTCCAGCCAAATGGGTCTAGAAAAAAGAATGAGTGACCTTTACGAATATCTATTTTCCACACACATTCATTCACTAAATTTTCAAATTCGCTACACCTGAATTCACATTCTTCTAGTAGCTTTCCAAATTCACCGTTGTATTCATGCAATTGCTCATCAACTAATTCTCCTAAACCTGCTTTTGGCATTGAATAATTTTTTAGACAATCCAAATGATTTTGATTATTGTCTATAAAAATAAATTTCACATTTAATGGATACTTGCGCCTAGATTTTTTATACCCTTCTCGAATAGCTTTTATAATCCTGATAGGAGAGCCTTCCCATTCAATATTATTATCTTTATCATCATACATTCCACCCCCACAAAACCCGTCTATAAAAGTAAATGTTGTTTCTCCATATCTACCTTTTCCATAAAGTGTAAAAATCAGGTTTTCAAGATATGTTTCAAGTATTTGGTGCTTGGCTTTAGTATGAGGATCTATTGGAGGCAGATAACTTCCATCAGCACTCCAGTTGGCTTGTGTTCTACTCATGTTACATAACTCCTAAAATTAAGATTTTTAGCTTTCTTGCTAGTAAATTTATAACAAGTAAATTATTATACTATATAATTGATACACAAAAATTGATATTGTGATACATAAGACTTTTACATAAAAACGATATATAAGGATAAATAAATCCAATGTCAACCAATAGGTTAATGGTAAAATAGTGTTTTGAGCTATGCGATCGCTTATCCTAGAAATAAGAAGTATTAATAACAATTTCACTCGTGTTAGGCATTTTCTATATCTGATAATAATTCCTCTGCACTTAAATCAATTAATGGCACTCCATAATCATTTAATTTGAGAATAAAAGTTACTCTCTCTACTCCCAGTAACGCCGCAGCCATACCAGAAGAAAGACGTTTCATTTCATATAGTTTAACTGCCATAGCCCATTTTGCTTCTTGTTCAAACTGTTCTCTAGTTTTACCAACAGCATCAGGTAAAGTTTCAGGGTAGTTAATTTTGAGTTGCAAAGACATGATGTATTGTACAGCAAAGGTTTATAAAATAATAACAAAGATCATGATTAACTCAAAGTATACGGCGATATCTGGGTTGTGGTGCGATTCCTAGGTCGCGCTTCGCTATCGCACCCTCAAATTAACTCAAAGCATGAAGCGATCGCCTACACTAGAAAATAGGTGTATGCCTTATTTTCCTATTGATTATAACAAAGAAAGTTGAGTATCTGCCTGATTAACCACATAAGCAACTCGCTTTTCCATTTTTGTTTTTATTATTTTCCCTTCATTTATAGCTCTTATTAACCAATCATCCATCTGTACTTTTCTCACTTGTAGAGAGTCTGCCAGAGATTTTGCATCCTGGGGTTGCTGTAAATGATTGAGAATTACAGGTAAAACAACATTATAAATATCTTTGGGAATAGTTGTTAAATCTTGTGGAATAGTATTAACATTCTGTTCTGGCTGTTTTGTCATTACTTCATTTTTTACAAGTTCAAAATCAGCAATATTTTTTGTTAACATTTGTCGCAAATTACTATTTTCAAATTCTGAAGGAAATGGTTTTGCACCTTGATTATATAATTGCTGATTTCCTTCTGGTACTGGAGATGACATTTTCACAAATACAGAAATTTCTTTCAGTTTAGATAATGCTTCTACTGCACCAAACCAAGTTCCACCTTTACCAAAAGTAGAATTAACAACTAAAGCATAATCTGCTAAACTATAAATATATTTATTCCGTCCCATTGCGTTACCTGTATTAAAACCAGCATCAGGATCATAGCTAGAAATTAAAGTTAATCTACCTTCTTGAATACTAGAACGATATTTACTATTTACTGCTGCTTTAGTCAAGCTATCAGCTAATACACCAACAGACGTTCCTCCATGATCCAAAATACCTAACATTGATTCTTGATCTATTCCCCTTGCACCACCAGAAATAACCTGTATGCTTTGTTGAGAACAAGTTTGGGCAACTCTGCGTGTGTAGTGAATAATATCCTCATCTACATCACGAGAACCTACAACTGCTAGTCCTCCTAAAGATAATAATTCTGCATTCCCAACCCCATAAATAATCGCTGGGGCTGAATGTTTCAATATTTGCTTAAAACGCTTGGGATATTTAGCATCACTGCGTCCCAATATCCATAAACCGCGACTTGTCCATTTTTCCACTGCTAAACTTAACATTGCACCCCGTTGTAATAAACCTACAAGCCTATCAGGATTAAGTTTATTATTAGTTATTTTTTGTAACTCTGCTTTTGCTGTTATTTCCAATAAATCTGCTGGACGCCTATGATTTTCTCGCAACCAATCTGTTAACAAGTTATATTCACCCAGAGTCAAGGGTAGCGGTTCAATTTGGCGATTTTGTCCAAAACTGGCACACAACAGCAAAATTGCTTGAGTATCTGGTGGTAGAACATGATTTAACATAATTTTCTAATCCGATTGACCTAATGAATTAAGAGCTAATGCTACAGGATAAACTAATCCACTTCCAGCATGACGCAAAAGTGCTGCAATGACAGTAAAAGTCCAACGGGAATCTACCATATCATCAATTAAGAATACATTACCACTCATGCCTTCCCAAGCATCAATTGCAAAAGATCCATCTAAATTATGAGCTTGTTGATAACTGTTACTCATATTTTTTTGTAACTGAGTTTGACGAATTTTGCGAACAATAGGTTTAAATGGTAAGCCTAATTCCCCAGCTACTCTTTGCGCGAAGTTAGGTACAAGTTTTAGACGATTTAAGGAAGGAACGCACGTTACCCAGGTGGGTAAAGGTTGAGGTTTCCAGCGTTGAATCATCTCAACAGTAGCCCGTACAAGTGCATCATCAAAATGATTATCTTGATATTTTCCACGCTTGACTAATTCGCCCCAACCTGCATCACCCCATAGAGATAATGTTTTTCCTGGTTCTGCTCTTAAATTGTCTCTAATGTTTCCAGAAAATTTATAATTTAGTAATGCTTGTGGTGGCCATTGTTTGCGCGGTTCAATAATTTGGTTACTCCGACGTAAATATAAAATTGCTTGATTTACAAATTCATCTGCAAAAGTTTCTGGTAATAATGGCTTACCCAAACATATAGCACATTTACCACATTCTTCTGGATTTGGATCATCTAATTCTGTTGCTAAAAAAGCCATTAAGCATTGTTGACTTTGCATATAATCTAACATTCGCAGTTGTTCTTGTCGGCGAATTTGTGTTAAAAGTTCAATTTTTTCAGTATTGTATTGATAATTTATTGGGTTAAGATACCATTTTGAAGATTGTTTACTTACAGGTGCAGGAAATTCCAGAGATAAAATTTTTAAAACTTTATCAATTTGTCCTCTTGAAAGATTGAGTTGCTGTTCTAATTGAGGAATAGAAAAACCATCAACAGCTTTTTCTAGTTCATTCAAAACTTTTTGTGTATGAATTTCTGGAGGAAATGCTGTATTAATGAAGTAATTATTAATTTCATCATCTTCATCACCACTCAAGAGAATACCATAGGCTGTTTCTAATGCTCTACCGGCTCTACCTACTTGCTGATAATAATGTACAACAGAACTAGGTCTTTGATAATGAATGACAAAACCTAAATCTGGTTTATCAAAACCCATTCCTAAAGCTGTAGTTGCGACTAATGCTTTAATTTCATTATTCAGTAATTCGTCTTCTAATCCTATGCGAACTTCAGTATCTAAATCTCCATAATAGGCTTTAGCATTGATACCTTGGGTCTTTAACCAATCAGCAACTCTTTGAGCATCCCTTACAGTTAATGCGTAAATAATACCACTTCCAGGTAACTGGGGCAAATGTTGAGCTAACCAAGCTAATCTTGCTGCTTGACTAGGAAGATAAATGTTTTGTAAACGCAAACTTTTTCTAGTTAAATCACCTCTAGAAATACGAAGATTTGCTCCTAATTGAGCTTTAATATCATCAACTACTCGGTTATTAGCTGTAGCGGTTGTAGTCAAAATAGGAATATTTTTGGGTAATCCTTCTAAAATTCTGACAATGCGGCGATAATCAGGACGAAAATCATGTCCCCAGTCAGAAATACAATGAGCTTCATCAACTACAAATAATCCAATTTTTTGAGATAATGGTAAAAGAATGTTTTCTCTAAATTCCTCATTAGCTAATCTTTCAGGGGAAATTAGTAGAATATCTACTTGATTTGCTAACAACTTTGTTTCGACAAATTTCCAATTATCTGTATTACTAGAATTAATTGTTTCGGCTTTGACTCCAATACGTTGTGCTGCTGTAATTTGGTTTCGCATTAATGCTAAAAGGGGGGAAATCAAAAGAGTACAACCAGCGCCTTGATCTCGTAACAAGCGAGTTGCTAAAAAATAAACCAGACTTTTTCCCCAACCTGTGCGTTGAACGACGAGTAACCGTGATTTGTTCAGTAGTAAGTCTTCAATAGCTTCCCATTGTCCATCACGAAAATCAGCGTTTGGATTATTCAAAGCCTGACGTAGAAGAAATAATGCTTTTTCTCTGAGCATGGTTGTCTTATATGCTGAGTATCTACTTATCATACTGTTGTACCATAAAAGATAACCAACACTATTTATATTGGGGCAATCAATATATTTATGCTTACTATAAGGATGAAGCGATGTTTGGGATGTGATGCGATGCTTAAGATAAATCAATCTGTTGTGCGATCGCTTATCCTAGAAAATAGATAAATACCTTATCTTCCTATTGAGGTCAGTTAACATGGATATCAGTGTAACTTTAAATGAAATCAAAGCCCTGAGTATTGCCGATAGAATTCGGATTGTACAAGATATTTTAGGAAGTATCGCAGCAGAACAGGCTTATCCCGATTTAACAACAGCACAAAAACGAGAACTTGATCGTCGGATTACTGATTATGAAACAAATCCAGATGATGTCATGACATGGGAGGAAATTAAATCGTCAATTAGAGATTAAATAAGAAGTATTAATAACAATTTCACTCGTGTTAGGCC
>NZ_VILC01000072.1:0-20947 GCF_009712065.1 Aphanizomenon sp. UHCC 0183
AACGTCCAAAAACTGTCATTGCGAGCGGAATGAAATGGAGCGAAGCAATCTCAATACCTGGCGATCGCTTCATTCCGCTGGCGCTGCATTCGCAATGACAATTGGGCATTTTTTTACTTGGAATACTCTTATTAGTAAAAATAATTCGAGATGCAGATTTAACTAAAGATGAACTGATAGAACTTTTAAATTAGTTTTTAAGGAGAACTTTCCTTATTCCCTAAAGTGATATAATAGAATAATTAAAACTGCAAGGTGAATTTCTATGGTAACTCTAGCACCTACTCACAGCGACACTCACACCAATAGCGTCATTCTCCATCATATTTCCTGGCAGACATTTGAACGAATTTTATTAGAAACAGGTGATGATCGCCATAACAGATTTACTTATAATCAGGGAATCTTAGAAATTATGACTCCATTAATGCCCCATGAACATAATAACCGTTTGTTACAAAATCTAATTATTGTTTTAGTTGAAGAGTTAAATCTCAATGTCAAAAGTACAGGTTCATTAACTTGCAAAAGAGAAGATTTAGCTAGAGGTGTAGAACCTGATTCTAGTTTCTATATTCAAAATGAACCAATCATGAGAAATAAAACCAGTTTAGATTTAACTCAAGATCCCCCACCTGATTTAGTAATAGAAGTTGATTATGCTAGTTCTTCTATTGATAAATTACCCATTTATTTAGCTTTAGGTGTTCCTGAAGTGTGGCGTTATAATGAACCTGTAATGCAAATTTATAGTTTATCTGAGGATAAATATATTCCTTGCAATGGTTCACCAACCTTTGCGAATTTACCTTTAAATACAGAAGTTCCTCAGTTTTTAGCTTCTAGTTTACAAGTGGGTGAGGTGTCAATGATTAAGAATTTTCGGAGTTGGTTAAAAACACAAATTTCCTGATTAAATTAAGAAGTCGGAAATCTGGGTATTATGTTTTTTAAGGTTGAGTTATACCCAACACGGCTTATTTGTTTGGCTGACAGACCCACCCTGAAATGAATTATGGCTTACGCCACGCTACGCTATCAGGGCTAATAGCTAAAGTTTACTAAAGTAAACTAAACAAGTTCAAAAATTTTCTAGTTCTTTTAGTCATCTTCAGATGACTTCTGCTATGAGACTGGGAATTCATTCCCAGTTGGGTTATGGGTTTGACGTTAAGTTGACACCATTAAGCATTGCTAAACCCCTACAAATCTAGAGTTTTCGTGATTTTACTTTCATTCCATGTCCCAATCGTTTTGAGTATACTTATTGCTCGGCTTTTATTGCTCAGGGGGTACAATAATATGATTTAATGGTAGAAAGGCAACTTCTCGATTAAACAGAATTTTGAATTTTTATGGATATCGCGCCTAATCAATCATCAACTCAATTTTTATCTTCAGAAGAATCCGCTCAAGTTGACGCGGCTTTGTTATCTTCTCCTGAGAAGTTTTTAACTAGATTGACAATTTCTTCTTTGCGGATTTTACAACATATTGCCAAGGAATATGATGTTCCTATTGAGGAGTTGACAACTAAGCAAATTATTACTTGGTTTGAAATTGATGCCAAAGTTAGAAGAGAGAAAGGGATTGAGGAAGCATTTCTAAAGTGGTAGATTTAATTAAGATTATCTAACTTAAAGCTGATGTTTTTTAGTTGAATTCTAGTTAGAATGGGGCAGGTAGGATGATATCTAAATCTTAACTATTACCAAGTAAATAGCAAAAAATAATCATCTTTACGCAATTGGAGTAAAATAACTGCAAATTGTGGATAAGAGTTGAAAATAATAATATGGCAATCTCTGATACCCTCGAAGAATCAAAGCTTTTGCGTCTCGGTCGCTGGTTTAGTAGTCTGCGTGGCGATTTGACGGGAGGATTAACAGCAGCAGTAGTCGCTTTGCCTTTGGCTTTAGCTTTTGCTGTAGCCAGTGGAGTCGAACCAAAAGCGGGACTCTATACTGCTATTGTTGCGGGAATTGTGGCGGCCATTTTTGGCGGTTCTCCAGTCCAGATTACCGGACCAACGGGGGCAATGGCCGTGGTTTTGGTGGGAATTGTTGCTAAATACGGGATTGAGAAAGTTTGGATTGCTGGAGTAATGGCTGGTATGATCCAAATTGCTTTGGGTGTGGCCAAACTCGGACAGCTAGTGAAGTTTATTCCCTACCCAGTGACAGCAGGTTTTACTAATGGGATTGCTGTCATTATTTTTTGTGGTCAATTAAATAATTTCTTTGGTTTAAAACTACCCCGAAGTGAACATTTTTTGCCGGGAGTTTGGCAAAGTTTAACTCATGTAGAAGCTTTAAATTGGGCAGCAGTGGGACTGGCAATTGTGGTAATTGTCACTACAGTTTTGTGGCCGAAGATTAATAATACCATACCCGGTTCTTTGGTGGGGTTGGTGTTAGCGACGGGAATAGCTAGTTATTTTCATCTGAATGTTCCCACAATTGGGGCAATTCCGCAATCTTTACCCATGCCCCAAGGGATTCCCCACTGGAATGATTTTAGTGTAATTCGAGAACTAATTAATCCAGCTTTGGCTTTGGCAGCATTGGGAAGTATTGAATCTTTATTATCAGCGGTTGTAGCTGACGGTATGACGGTCAGTGAGAAACATAATAGCGATCGCGAATTAATTGGTCAAGGGTTAGCAAATATCATTGTCCCATTTTTTGCTGGTATTCCTGCCACAGGGGCAATTGCGCGAACTGCGGTGAATGTCCGTTCTGGTGGAAAAACCCGACTATCTGGAGTAATTCACGGCGTGGCATTAGCCATTATTGTTCTCACTTTAGCACCTTTAGCAGCGCGAGTTCCCCTAGCCGCATTGGCAGGAATTCTCATGGTGGTGAGTGTGCGAATGATTGAATGGGAAGCCATTGGTTTGTTAATGCGGGCTACCTATTCTGACTTTGCGGTGATGATTTTGACTTGGTTGGTGACAATCCTATTTGACTTAGTTCTCGCTGTAGAAGTAGGATTAATTGCTGCCGGTGCTTTGTTCATCAAACGTATGAGCGATTTGAGTTTGGTGAAGATTCCCGAAACCGAAGTATTCCCCCCCGGTACTTCCCTGGAATTGGGGAAAGAAATTGCTGTTTATCGGGTAGATGGTCCGGTATTTTTTGGGGCTGCGGAGAGATTTGCTACCTTTATTCGAGATGAACCAGAGGTAAAATACTTAATTCTGCGGTTGCGGTTTGTGCCAAATATGGATACCACTGGGTTAGTAGCGTTAGAGGATATTTACCACGACTTAGAACGCCATAATTGCCGTTTAATTCTCACAGGTTTACAACCGGAAGTTAAACAACTGCTAGAACGTTCAGGATTATTAGAAACTATTGGTTTATCAAATTGTTTTGAAACAACCACAGATGCTATTTGTTCTATTTCTCCCCAGATTGTCGGATGTTTGCAACCGAGCGCAACTGATTTAAAATCAAAAGAATTGATGGAATTAAATGACTAATTCAGAGGGAACAGGGAACGGGCAACAGGGAACAGGAAAAACTCATGTTTAAAAACATGAGATTGAAATAATGACACTGTTTTTTTCGTGCTACGCATCTTTTAAAAACATCCTTTTTTTGACTGAGCTTTAAACTTGTGCAAATGAGTGTTTCTTATTTGCTCCCAGTTAAGAGTTCCCTGTTCCCTGTTCCCTGTTCCCAGTTAAGAGTTCCCTGTTCCCTGTTCCCTGTTCCCTGTTCCCTTCTTTTGTAAAACATGAATAAAAATATCAATCAGTGTCTTTGTTGTTCTAGTCGTCGTCATTTTCTGAGATCTTTCCTTCCGGGAGTAATAGCCTTTACTGTCCTGCAATCAGCGCAATCAGCTAAGGCCGAAGTCCATCAAACAAAAGCGTTAGTTCTCAGTTGTATTGACTTTCGGTTTTTAACAGCAGAACAGTCTTTTTTAAGGAATAAAAATTTAACTGATAAGTATGATTTAACAGCTTTAGCAGGTGCTTCATTAGCTTTAACAGGATTCCCCCACCCATCTGATGCTGAAGCATTTTGGGATCAGTTAGATATCTCCTACAAACTCCATCATATCAACAAAGTTATTATTATTGATCATCAAGATTGTGGGGCTTATGCAATGATGATTGATCCTAATTTAAGTAAAGATCCAGAACGAGAGTTGCAAGTACATACAGATTATTTAAATCAAGCTTATTCATCAATTTGCGATCGCTATCCTGATCTTAAAGTTGAACTGTATTTTGCAACTCTCAATCAAGGAGAATTCCAACAAATTTTACCAAAACTTTAAAAATGGAACATCTTTAATCCTTTCAATCAAGAATTGTAATTATTAGTTCTAGAGGTGGTACGTGCGCCGGCAACTGCTCCTACTAAAGCAGTAAGTAAACCTAATAAAGAACCAAAAACATAAAACCACAAAGTTCTCGAAGTAGCAGCAGCAACATCACGAGTTTGTTCAGCAGTTAATATCGGTGCATTTGGTGCTATGACATTACCTTGTTGCTGTAGTTGATTAATAACTTGTGCTGCATTATAAGCCACTACCCCAAAAGCGCCCCAGACTCCATTTGCTAATAGAAAAGAGCTAAGTGCTAAAGTTGTTGCCCAAAGAATTGCCCCGTTGAGTATTGCTGTATCTCGGTGCATGGGTCCACAAGCACGGGTAGTGATCCAAGCACCAATAAATAGGGATAGTAATAATGCAATTGTTGACCAAATTCCGACATTACTAATAATAGTAGGGGCAACTGTTCTTGGTGCTAAGGAGTCAGCAATTCTCCCTGCACCAAGGGCGCTAAAAAATGAACTCAATATTAATTGAGTTGCTAAAGCCACTAACACACCGGAAACTATTGGACCCCAGCGCACTCTGTCCCGATATTCAGTGACTCTACTAGCTATCAAAGACTCAGAAGGACTTATTTCCTCACCGACTCGATTTACGTATGACATAGCTATTTTCTCCCTTGCTATTGCGGCAAAGTTGCTTATATTTTGGATATTTTTCCTGAAAAATCTTTGGTTTTGAATTTTTTCTTATAGCAGTTAAGTAGGTGAACACAATAAAACCAAACTGTGTAAAGAAACGTAAAATCGCCCAAAACCTCTTTACTCTTGCCTTTTGCCTCTGGTTACTGAGCGAAGTCGAAGTATTGCCTTTTGCCCTGCCATAACGACAATTTTCAACGCCAACCTACTTATCTTTAGGGTGCAATACAATCGAGTGAGGGAAAACCCCTACAGGCTTTACGATTTGCTGACTGTATCTCACCAAGAGTGCATACCGCTATATCAAATCTTTTTTATGCCCATGTTTAAAATTAAATCGCTAATTATAATTCTCAATCTCTATCAATAGAAAGAGTTGTTTACCCTTTCTTTAGTTATAAATTGGCTAGATGAGAAATGTTTGAAAATGGCAAAATTATCAAAATATTAACGAATTTTGACGGCTGTCTCTGTGGCTGTAATTACTAATAAAACACCAGATTGATCAACATTAATTGTCCCAGTATCAACAGCAATACCGACAACAGCATCTGCGCCTAAACGTTGCGCTCTGTGTTCTAATTCCTCCATTGCTTTCCGCTGCCCTTCTTCAAAGAGAAGTTAAAAGCATACATTTATGGAGAAATTAGATGACCATAGCCAAATTCAGGGGGAACCCTCGTTCCACACTCCATTATACCTGCAATTTTGTGTAATTTATCAGTATTGGTTGGCGAAAGGATTAATTTATTGTTATAGTTATGAAGATGTCAAGTAATTTTAATAAATTATTAATATTCTATAAATGTGAATAAATACAGATTACAAAGATCAATATTTTTGTTTTAATGTACTAATAAAAACGGGTTAAGAAAATTTAGGAAAATTTACTATGTACAAAAAAACATCAGTCCTGTTAACTGCCTTATTATTAGGATGTTTATTTACTAGCACACCTGTAGTAGCAAAAGCTGATGTCCTACTGACACAGGTGAATAATCCAGAGTTGAAAAACTTGATAGATGAGGGGAAAAGACTGGTAGATTCTAAAGATTATAATGGAGCGATCGCTATTTATCAAAAAGCCGCAAAATTAGATCCCAAAAATGAAAGAATTTATGCTGGGATTGGCTACTTATATACTCAACAAGGCAATTTCACCTCCGCTTTAGATGCTTATCGTCGAGCTATTGCCATTAATCCTAATAATAGTGATTTTTACTATGCTGTTGGTTATCTTAAAAGTAGTACAAAAGATAACAAAGGCGCAAAAGAAGCTTACCGTCGGGCTATCCAGTTAAATCGGAATAATCTCAACGCTTATTTAGGATTAGGAGTTGCTCAAACTAGCTTAGGTGATTATCAATCAGCCATGTGGGCTTATGAACAAGCAATTAATTTGGATAAAAATAATCCCCGCACCTATGAGTTAATTGGTTCTATGTTTAAACAACGACGACAAACGACACAAGCAAACAAAGTTTTCAAAAAGGCATTAGATTTATATCAGCAGGGAAATGACGCGGAAGGTGCTGCAAGAATACAAGCAATGCTGCAAGAAATAGGCGGTTAGAATCAATTAAAAATAGGGACATGGTATCAAAATTTTTACCATGTCCCTACTTTTATGATGGAGGAAAATCTTCAGTGTTACCAAGCTGCTTTACCTTTTTTATATATTTTCCCTGTTATGACACCACAAAAAGATCAAAGATTATGAGTAACGAAACCTTACAAGCAAGTCGGGAATGGTGGTCACAAAGATGGTTAGATCTACTAGATTCTTACCGATTTAAAAAGCGATTAGAACGGGCAAGAAATTATTCTCGACAAGGAAATGTTCTCAGTATTAAATTTAAAGCTGCGAAAGTATTAGCGAGAGTACAAGGTAGTGAAGCAGAACCTTATAAGGTTTCTTTATCTCTTGATGCTTTTAGTGATGAAGAATGGGGTTATGTGGTGGAAACTATGTCCCAAAAGGCGATTTTTGCGGCTAAGTTATTAGCGGGAGAAATGCCACAAAATATTGAAGAAGTTTTTATCAGTAATGGTTTATCGTTGTTTCCCTTTACTCTTACTGATGTTCACGGTAAATGTTCTTGTCCTGATAAGGCTGTTCCTTGTAAACATATAGGTGCAGTATATTATCAATTAGGCGATCGCTTTAGTGAAGACCCCTTTGTATTATTTCAACTACGTGGACGCACCAAAGAGCAAATTATCAGCGACTTACGCCAATTACGCAGCACTAAAAATGTCGAGACAATTCAGGAAACATCGGCAATTCAACCAGAAGTTTCTGGAAATAAATATCCCGTTAAAATAGATGATTTTTGGCAATATAATCAGCCGTTAGAATCGTCTTTAGTAGTAATTTCACCTGCGGTTAGTGAAACAGTATTAGATACATTAGGGACAATTCCTTTAGCAAAAGATGAAGAAAATCCAACTAATTTACCTGCTGGTGAATTGGTGATGAAATATTTAAAATCCCTTTATCAAGATGTCAGTCAAAAAGCTTTTTTAGCAGCGATGAATGTAGGGAGATGAATATTTTTAATTATTTCTGATGTACCCATTCCCTAACAGCCTTCCTAATTGACCGTCTACCATTTGCCCGATTTTGTTCAATTATTTTTGGTAAATCCCGAATTTCTAAACTAGGAAATACTGAACTTTTCTCGGATTCTAGATATTCCCCAGCTTGCAAAAGATAGATTTTCAACTCACCAGGATCATAACACCAAATTTCAGAAACTCCCAAACGAGCATAAATAGGAAAACGGTCTAAAGACTTACTCGTAACATCAATTTCTAAAGCTAAGTCAGGAGGTGGATCTTTTTGCAAATCTAAATCTAATCTACCTCTAACTAATGGTTCATTTTGAAAATAAAAGCAATTATCTGCCTCTATTCCTGCCATTTTGCGTTCTTTTTTCCAGGTAGTTGAACCTAAACTTTCATAGTCTAAATCCAACTCTTCAGCGATATCTTTAACTGCATCACTAATTACTTCTTTATATTGTTCGTGTTCTGGTAAAGGGGTCATAATTTCCAAATTTCCATCATCATAAGCCACCCTAGCAGCCCGATTTTCTCCCAAATCTTGGAGAAGACTTTCAAACTGTTGCCAACTGATGTTATGAAGTATGACTCTATCAGCGCGATATTTGGTGATGGTCATTTGTATATCTAAGAATAAAATACAAGTTAATTTAATTATAGCAACTGGTATAGAGGAAAATTAAAAGTAGAATTTATGCAAATGTGATACTAAACATCTCTTTTAGGGTGCGTCAAGGTTGATAACTCAGTAACAATAAACATATTTTCAACATCTGACACACCCTAAATTGTCAACTAGAATTGGTAAGAAATACCAAGAGAAAAAACAGGATAAACACTTAACCAATTCAGATCGCTTTCTTGTTTTTTCCTTTCTGCTTCGATGTTAGTATTAATTTCCTGTTGTAAAGCAGGCGTTGCATCTGGACCAAACCCAGGTGTTAATGATACCTTTGGGGAGCCAGCAAACATTACACCTAAATTTGTGGAGAATCCCCAATGTTTACCAGGCTTCACAGCATTACCCCAACCCAGTCCAATATATGGTGCGACACTATTGGGAAAGGAAACTTTAGAGTTCAATGATGTAAGCACAGTTGTGCTGTTATAGTCTTTGTCATTGATCCTAATGGTCACACCATTCTTGGGTTTCCCAGTTCCTTCCAAATTATTATCTTGAAATACCAAACCTCCGGTCAAATGAAAACCACCATTTTTCCAAGGTAGGTAGTCAATTAAGGTAGACACATTAAATAGGTTGAGGTTAGCCTTATAATCAACATCGGACAAGCTAACATCTCTACTTATACCTAAGCCATTAATGCCTAATTTAGCATTGACATTAGGTGTTATGGACTTAGTGACTGTTGCACCAACACCTAATGTACTAATTTCAGGTGTAATTGCCCAACCGCTAGTTTTTACAGGAGTTTGGCTTGCTTCTTCGGTAGGTTTAGATTCTTCTGGCTGTGGTTTTGATGGAGTAGAACGCTCAGTACAGCGAGAATTTAAAGGATAACTTTTGCAAAATATATCTAAATCCAGTGGTCTTTTTGCCAGTAAATCACCAGCACTATAACTGAAAGTTCCTGGTTGAGGATGAGTTTCAGTTTTTTCAGGAGTGATTGATGTGGCAATAACTTCATTTGTAACTGCTGGCTGAGTAATTGATTCTGCAACAACTTCCTCAGCAATAACAACTTGATTTATTGATGTCCCCATTACCAAACCAGCAGCAACTGTCAATACAGAAGTGCTGAACTTTAGCTTATTCATTACTTGACCCTTAGTAAGATTTATTTGTTACATTGTATATTAGCAGCAATGTTTAATTATTGTAAGTACCTGTGCAAAATTTATTTTAAATTTTTACTCTTGCTTAACAAAGCTTAATGTGTGAACTTACACAGAAAAATACAAAAAAAGCCCTTGCGGTTAGGCAAGAGCTATCAAAAGCATTATATTGTCAGTAATTAAGCCTAGAAAAACCTAGTCAAGGTCAGGCATAAACATTGCTGGTTCTGTTTCACGGTTAATACCCTTCTCAAAACCACCAGCAGCAGCCCGGGCGCGACCTGCGTGCCATAAGTGACCAATGAGGAAGAAGAATCCTAAAACGAAGTGTGAAGTCGCCAACCAAGCACGAGGAGACACATAGTTGAAGGAGTTAATTTCCGTAGCCACACCACCCACAGAGTTCAAAGAACCCAAAGGCGCGTGGGTCATGTATTCAGCAGCACGACGAGCTTGCCAAGGCTGAATATCATTCTTGATTTTTTCCAAATCAAGGCCGTTAGGTCCACGAAGAGGCTCTAACCAAGGACCACGGAAATCCCAGAAGCGCATGGTTTCACCACCAAAGATGATTTCACCAGTAGGAGAGCGCATCAAGTATTTACCTAGACCAGTGGGACCTTGTGCAGAACCGACGTTAGCACCCAAGCGTTGGTCACGAATCAAGAAGGTTAAAGCTTGTGCTTGAGAAGCTTCAGGACCAGTAGGACCGTAAAATTCGCTGGGGTAAACGGTGTTGTTAAACCACACCATAACGCAAGCGATGAACCCCATTAAGGAGAGCGCACCTAAGCTATAGGATAGATAAGCTTCACCAGACCAAATGGAGGCACGACGTGACCAAGCAAAAGGCTTGGTGAAGATGTGCCAAATACCACCGGCAATACAAGTTAAACCAATCCAAATGTGACCACCGATAACATCTTCCATGTTATCAACGCTAATAATCCAGCCTTCGCCACCGAAGGGAGCTTTGATTAGATAACCGAAGATGATTGCAGGGTTGAGTGTGGGATTAGTAATCACACGCACATCACCACCACCTGGAGCCCATGTATCATAAACTCCACCGAAGAACATAGCCTTCAGCACCAATAACAACGCACCGCATCCCAGGATGATCAGGTGGAAGCCGATGATGTTGGTCATCTTGTTCTTGTCTTTCCAGTCATAACCAAAGAAGGCAGAATATTCTTCTAAGGTTTCAGGACCACGAACGGCATGATAAATACCGCCAAAGCCTAGAACTGCGGAGGAAATCAGGTGAAGTACACCGACAACGAAGTAGGGGAATGTATCAAAAACTTCACCACCTGGACCAACGCCCCAACCCAGTGTGGCGAGGTGAGGAAGCAGAATCAAGCCTTGTTCGTACATAGGCTTTTCTGGGATGAAGTGAGAGACTTCAAATAAAGTCATTGCTCCAGCCCAGAAGACGATTAAACCAGCATGGGCAACGTGAGCGCCAAGTAGTTTACCAGACAAATTGATTAAACGGGCGTTGCCGGACCACCAAGCGAAGCCGCTTGATTCTTGGTCGCGTCCACCACTAATAACTCTATTAGAGAGCGTTACCACGTGGAAGTACCTCCTCTGGGAATACGAACTGTTCGTGGGGTTGATCTTGAGGAGCCATCCAAGCGCGGATACCCTCATTCAACAAAATATTTTTGGTATAGAAAGTTTCAAACTCTGGGTCTTCTGCTGCCCGTAATTCTTGGGAAACGAAGTCATAAGCCCGCAGGTTTAATGCTAAACCAACGATCCCAATGGAACTCATCCACAAGCCTGTCACAGGGACAAACAACATGAAGAAGTGTAACCAACGTTTGTTGGAGAAAGCAACTCCGAAAATCTGTGACCAGAAACGGTTTGCTGTCACCATGGAGTAGGTTTCTTCAGCTTGGGTGGGGTTGAAGGCGCGGAAAGTATTTGAACCTTCACCGTCTTCAAATAGGGTGTTTTCTACTGTGGCACCGTGAATGGCACAAAGTAAAGCTCCACCTAAGATTCCTGCTACACCCATCATGTGGAAGGGGTTAAGTGTCCAGTTGTGGAAACCTTGTAGGAATAAGAGGAAACGGAAAATTGCGGCTACTCCAAAGCTAGGTGCAAAGAACCAGCTAGATTGTCCCAAAGGATACATCAGGAACACGCTGACGAATACGGCAATAGGACCGGAGAAAGCAAGGGCGTTATAAGGACGAAGACCGACGAGACGGGCTACTTCAAATTGGCGTAACATGAAGCCAATCAAACCGAATGCGCCATGTAGGGCGACGAAAGGCCACAAACCACCGAGTTGAATCCAACGGGTGAAGTCACCTTGAGCTTCAGGACCCCACAGGAACAACAGGGAATGTCCCATGCTGTTGGCTGGTGTGGATACTGCTACTGTTAAAAAGTTAGCTCCTTCTAAGTAAGAAGATGCTAGTCCGTGGGTGTACCAGGAGGTGACGAAGGTTGTACCGGTTAGCCAACCGCCTAATGCGAGGAAGGCACAGGGGAATAATAATATTCCTGACCAACCTACGAATACAAAGCGATCGCGCTTTAGCCAGTCGTCTAATACGTCAAACCACCCTCTACTGGGGGCGCGTCCAACTGCGATGGTCATTTACTAAAATCCTCGTTTTTACTAAAATTTCAACGTTTTTTAAGCAGTGTTTCAGCAAGTTTACTGATTTATATCATCTGCCCGTGAGGAATTAATTCAACGTTTTTTTTCAATCCTAGCAGCTTTACAGACGCTAAGATTGTGAGAACTGATTGCTTGACAAAGTGATCATTTCTCATAAGGATACCATGAGACTAGGCTCAGGGTGGTCTGGTCACTACGACTTGCTTGATTACTCTTGCAAGCTCAGTCCCTTGAGGGCTGGGTTACTGACAAATTATGATATGATCGGCTACCGTTAACCAGCAATCTAGGTTTTGGTAACGTAATGATTCTTAACTTATCACATTAGTCAGAATTTGGGCTGGATATAGAACAGGAAGTTAAATATTTTCTATCAATATCAGAATTTTAACAATTTGACACAGATTTTCTCATAAATCTTCGTAGGGGCGCAGGGCCTGCGCCCTAAATTCTCTGAATGGCCTGCGCCCTAAATTCTCTGAATGGACTGCGCCCTAAATTCTCTGAATGGACTGCGCCCTAAATTCTCTCAATGGCCTGCGCCCTAAATTCTCTCAATGGCCTGCGCCCGGAAATCCTGCAAGTTGAGGATAAAATTCATTGTCATCTCTTCGATAACTTGCAATCCAGACTGCTTCAGTGGCAGACTTGAGAAAGATAGTCCAAGGTAGTTTAATGACCGTATCAACAACAATTAATAAAAGCGAGAACATCCTCTCTCAAAAGGTTCTTGGTTCACGTCGGTTTAGTAACTACTGGTGGGCAAGTATTGTGACTATGGGAGCCAGTGGTTTTTTCTTAGCTAGTATTTCTAGTTATCTCAAAGTTAATTTACTCATAGTTACTGATGCAACACAACTAATATTTGTCCCTCAAGGATTGGTGATGGGACTATATGGTGCTGCTGGCTTGCTATTAGCTACATATCTATGGCTTGTAGTTCTATGGGATTTAGGTGGTGGTTATAATGAGTTCAATCGGGAAACGGGGACATTAAAAATCTTTCGTTGGGGGTTTCCCGGAAAAAATCGTCAAATCCAAATTGACGGCAGGATTTCAGATGTACAATCTGTCAAGATTTTGATTAAGGAAGGTCTGAATCCTCAACGCGCTTTATATCTTCGGGTTAAAGGTAGACGGGATATTCCCCTTACACGAGTAGGTCAACCCTTATCTTTGGCAGATTTGGAAACCCAAGGTGCGGAATTAGCTCGTTTTTTAGGAGTATCTTTAGAAGGACTCTAGGAATTTTGGATTTTGGATTGGTGAACAATAAGAATCAGATCCCCGACTTCTTAGAGAAGTCGGGGATCTGAGGTCAAGTTATTTTCACAATTTAAAATCCAAACTTCAGGAATGGGCAAGAACAAATTAAGATATTTTGATTAATGCAGTCACTAACAATGCGGTTTAAATTTCCACAATTTTTTGTAGTTCTATTGATGATTGGCGCTTTAACTTTGGGAGGATGTGCGAGTAATACAACATCGTCTAGTGCATCCCCAACTGCGACAGCTACCTCAGACACGACTACTAGTGCAAAAACAGTATCGGAGACTATTAGTGAGAGTGTTCCTGGAATTAAAGGTTTACCACGTCTTCAAGGTAAGGCTACGGTGGTGATGACGGTGAAGCGTGGAGAAGTAGTTAACCCCACACAAATTGAGATTGAAATAGATGGGACAAATGCGCCAATTACTGGCGGTAATTTTGTGGATTTGGTTCAAAAAGGTGTTTATGACGGTTTAGCATTCCATCGTGTTGTGCGCGAACCTCAGCCCTTTGTAGTTCAAGGTGGAGATCCACAAGGTAAAGACCCGAAATTTCCCGAAAGTAGGTTGGGAACAGGTGGTTATATTGATTCTAAAACTGGGAATGAGCGACGGATACCCTTAGAAATTAAACCAAAAGGCGCAAAAGATCCTATTTACAGTAAGACTATTACTGAGAAGCCTGTGTTACAACACAAGCAAGGAGCGATCGCTATGGCTAGATCACAATCCCCGGATTCTGCTTCTTCTCAATTTTACTTTGCTTTAGCAGATTTATCGTTCTTGGATGGTAACTATGCCGTGTTTGGTAATGTTACTAAAGGTTTTGAGGTAGTTAACAAAATCCAGCAAGGCGATCGCATTGAGTCTGCTAAAGTCACGAAAGGTGCAGAAAATCTGAAAATTCCTCAGTAGTTAGTTGTCAGTTGTTGATTTGTGATTTTATAAGTATTCTGACTTCTGACTCCTGACTCCTGAGAAAGGGCGCAGTCCCTGCGCCCCTACCTCCTGACTCCTCAGTTATTATCTAAAATCTAAAATTGGTTAAAGTTGTTGTTACTGGGATTGGTTTAGTTTCTGCTTTAGGTAAAAGCTTAGAAGATAGTTGGCAAAATTTATTATTAGGAAAAACGGGGATTAAATTACATCAAATATTTCCAGAATTGGGAATAGTTCCCCTGGGATTAATTGCTGAAAAACCCTCTTTATTAAATACACTCGCGGAAATAGTTGTTAATTCAGCCCTACAAGATGCCGAATTGGTAGCACCTTTGTTTGATTGTGCTGTAGTAATTGGTTCTAGTCGGGGTTATCAAGCATCTTGGGAGATAATGGCACGACAGATGTATCAGGAAGAGGCAGAATCAAACTTAGACAATTGGTTAAATACTCTACCGCAAATGAATGCGATCGCTATAGCCCGAAAAATAGGCTCAACAGCAGCAGTTTTAGCACCAATGGCTGCTTGTGCAACGGGAATTTGGGCGATCGCTCAGGCTACAATGTTAATTAAAACTGGGCAATACCAACGAGTAATTACAGGGGCAATAGAAGCACCCATAACCCCCCTAACAATTGCTGGATTTAGGCAAATGGGGGCTTTAGCCAAAACAGGTGCTTATCCCTTTGACTTACAGCGAGAAGGCTTGGTACTAGGTGAAGGTGGTGCTATTTTGATTCTTGAATCTGCGGAGTTAGCAGCCCAACGACAAGCTAAAATTTATGGAGAAATATTAGGTTTTGGCTTGACAGCAGACGCATATCATGGAAACTCACCAGAACCATTAGGTAAAAGTGCCATCATAGCCATTAAGCAATGTTTAGAACGTAGTCATATTTCACCCACAGACATAGACTATATTCACACTCATGGTACAGCCACCCAGTTAAATGACCGGATAGAAAGTAAAATTATTCAACACTTATTTTCACCAAAATTAGCGATTAGTTCCACCAAAGGTAGCACAGGTCATACATTAGGAGCATCAGGAGCTTTAGGTGTAGCCTTTTCACTCATGGCATTGCAACAGCAAATTTTGCCCCCCTCTGTAGGACTTCAGCAACCAGAATTTAATTTAAACTTCATCCCTTCAGCACAAGAAAGTAAAATTCAGCAAGTGCTATGTTTTAGCTTTGGTTTTGGTGGACAAAATGCTGTGATAGCTTTAGGGAATTAAGGATCAATCATGAAAGAACTAAGTAGGTGAACACAATAAAACCAATCTATGTAAGAGACTTCCAAATAAAAAAATGTCCCAAAACTGATGCAGAAATTCTCTCTCTGTGTACTCTGTGCCTCTGTGGTTCGTTTCTTAGGATAATTTATTTCTTGGAAGTCTCTAAAGAAAAGTAAAATCCCCCAAACCCTCTTCACTCTTGCCTTTTGCATGAGTGCCTCTTGCCTTGCCATAACGACGATTTTCAATGCTAACCTACTTAGAAATACTTAAAAACTTATATTCTCAAGACTTAGAAACCAGAAAAAACTGGTATTCTCATGTAGCAGAAACTTATAATAAATTCAGACCTCGCTATCCACAAGAAATTATTAATGGTGCTGTACAAGCAGCCCAACTTTCCAGCAAAGCTAATATTCTAGAATTAGGTTGTGGACCAGGAAATGCAACTTTAGCATTTGCTCAATTAGGTTTTTCTATGATCTGTCTAGAACCAAATTTAGCAGCTTGTAATTTAGCAAGAAAAAACTGTGAAATGTATCCACAGGTAGAAATACATCAGACAACCTTTGAAGAATGGGAACTAGAACCTGGAAAATTTGACGCTGTTTTAGCAGCAACTTCTTACCATTGGATTAATCCTGAATTTGGTAATCTCAAGATTAATCAAGCTTTACAGAATGATGGGTCTTTAATTTTGCTGTGGAATATGATACCACAACCAGAATATGAAATATATCAAAGTTTCCGAGAAATTTATCAAAAATATGCTCCAACCTTGGATAGATATGAAGATATAGAAACTCAAAAAGAGATAGTACAGTCTTTAGGACAAAAAGCTATTGACTCAGGTAAATTCAAAAATTTAGTTTCCGAACAAGTTGTCTGTAAGGCTAATTATTGTATGGATGACTTTATATTACTTTTAAGCACTTACACTCCATACTTAAAACTAGATATAGAAACTAGAAATTGTTTATTTACAGAATTACGAAGAAAGATTGAAAATAACTATGGAGGAAATATACAAATCGCCTATATCTCAGCCTTTCAAGTTGCCAAAAAAGCTGAGATATAGTTTAATTGATAGCCTTTCTTTTCATTTTCGGGAATGTGTAAATGAACTTATTTACACACCCTCTACCAAAGCACTATATTCATCTGCTGTTAATGTATCCTCATTCACTTCATCAGGGTCATTGATACGAACTTTTAAGAACCAACCCTCACCGTAAGGATCTTCAGTTACTTGTTCTGGATCATCTATTAAATCTTGATTGCGTTCTACAACTGTGCCAGTAACAGGTGAATTCAAGTCTTCAACAGCCTTCACGGATTCAATAGAACCAAATGTCTCTCCCTTGGTAATAACATCACCAATATCCGGCAGTTCCAAAAAGACAATATCACCTAATTGTTCTATAGCAAACGCAGTAATACCAATAGTGGCAATTTCTCCATCTAGACGAACATATTCATGGGAATCCAAGTATCGAAAATCCTGGGGATATTCTAAAGACATATCACTTTCTCTTCCACGTTAAAAAAATAGTGTTACAAGAGTAACCTAAAAGACATTATTCTTCAAAAACCTCAAAGATTATCAGTTAATAACACGATTCTTTGAGCGATAAAATGGGCGTTTCACAACCACCGCAGGGTAAGCTTTACCGCGAATTTCCACATCTAGCTGCTGCTTAAGCTTTGCTAATTGGGTGGGAACGTAAGCTAAGGCGATAGGATAACCAAGTGTCAGGGAGATAGTACCACTTGTTACTTCTCCTACGACTTGTTTAGATGATAATACGGGGTAGCCGTGACGAGGAATATTGCGTCCTTGTGTTTGCAAACCGACAAGCTTACGAGATATTCCTTGGGTTTGCTGCTGGATTAAAACCTCTCTGCCAATAAAATCACTTTTGGTATCTAAATGTACCAACCAACCTAAGCCAGCTTCTAGCGGTGTAGTGGTATCGTCAATATCTTGCCCATAAAGTGCCATTGCAGCTTCTAAGCGAAGGGTATCTCTACAACCAAGTCCGCAGGGAATAACACCAGCATTATATAAACTTTGCCACAAGTCTATCCCAACGGAGGCATCCACCATCACTTCAAAACCATCTTCGCCAGTGTAACCTGTGCGGGCGAGGAATGCGTGTTTGCCAAAAATGGTCGTTTCTAAATGCCCAAAAGCCTTAATAGGTGATAAGTCTGTTGTGACTAGGGATTGCAGATGATGAGTTGCTGTTGGTCCTTGAACGGCAATTAAGATTTTATCCCGTGATAGGTCTTGAAATTGAACTACATCAAGATCAAGATGTGCCAATAGCCATTTTTTGTCTTTGTCGGTAGTTGAGGCGTTAACGATGATGACTAGATTTTGCGTCCCAGTGCTGTCTGTATTTTGGTAATAAATAATGATGTCGTCAATGATTCCGCCTTGGGGGTTAAGCAATACGGTATATTGTGCTTGTCCAGGTTGTAACCGACTTAAATCGGAGGGAACTAAATACTCCAGTTGGGAAATCAGGTTTTTACCTTGGAGGGTAAATTTGCCCATGTGAGAAATATCGAACATTCCAGCGGTATTCCTAACGGCATGGTGTTCTTGGGTGATACTGCTATATTGTATGGGCATTTCCCAGCCCCCAAAGCTGGTAAATCTGGCTTTGAGTTCTACACCCATTTGATATAAAGGGGTTCGTGTCAGAGATTGGGAAGCAGGGAAATTTGGGGGGGTTTCCCCATGAGCAACTGGCAACGAGGTAATATTTTCTTGATTAGCCACAGGTAGTTATTTATATTGACGTTTACGTGCGATCGCATCTCAACATTTATCTATCCTACGAGATCGCTGTTAATTTAGCAGAAAATTACAAGCTGCATCCTTCCTGCGGTTTAATGATTAATAGTGGAATTGTTGAGATTTATTAAGCAAAATTATGAAGTATCGCTCAATCTTGGCTAGTGTGATTTTAGCTCTAGTATTGTTGGTGTTCCCCTTGTCAGCGCAAGCAGCAAGTTCTTCTAGTGTTACTAATTCTCTTACCAACAAGGGAGTCGGGGGGAAGGACTTTTCTGGACAAAGTTTAATTGGGATTGAGTTTACAAGCGTGAAATTAGAAAATACCAATTTTAGCGCTGCTGATTTACGTGGTGCTGTATTTAACGGTGTTTTATTGGATACTGTAAATTTTCATGGTGTGGATTTTAGTCAAGGAATTGCTTATTTATCAAGATTCAAAGATGCCGATTTAAGTGATGCAGTTTTTACAGAGGCGATGATGTTGCGTTCCACTTTTGATGCAGTTGATGTCACTGGTGCTGATTTTACCAATGCAATTTTAGATATGCTACAGGTGAAAAAGCTCTGTGTTAATGCCAGTGGTGTAAATTCTAAAACTGGTGTAGATACTCGTCAATCTTTAGGATGTAAGTAGGGTTTGCTGATAGCGTGGCGTGGCGTAAGCCATAAAAGTTGTCTGTGAGAGAGGGAACAGGGAACTCTTAACTGGGAACAGAAAAATCAGTTGTGTAATTAATTCTGTCCCATTACTTATTGAGTAGGGTGCGTCAGATAGAGGAAATCTGTTTTTTACCAAATTATTGGGTCTGACGCACCCTACAAGAGATAAAATCCCTGATGGGGGGAAATCATGGCTGAAAAGCTCATCCTGCAAGGATTTGAAAGAGAAGTCCATTGAAAAGATCAAACCAATTTTAGGATTAACACCAAGGTAAAATAGGGTTTTCCGAACGAAATTATTGACAATGGAATCAATAAGGGTGGAAATTGATCTGTATCTTTTTATGTCTAACAAGATTGAAAGGGTTACAGAGTCTTAGTTTCAAGGTACTTTGTCCCCCCGTCAGATAAAATCCACATGACATATTTAGAAAACTTTGTCAATGCGTAAGCCCTAAACTTTTGTTTCTTATCTGTTCCCTGTTCCCTGTTCCCTGTTCCCTGTTCCCTTTTTTTGTAATTCTTAAATTCTTGTATCTATGCTACAAGGATATTTTACAATTTTTATACCTTCTAGTCTGTGGATAATCCACATAAAATTCCATGTCTAAAAAAGCTGTATTATCTTATGTCGTAGATCGGAATACAGGTCTATGGAAAGCCTTAAGCGGTTGCAGTGCTTCCCAACAACAAATTTCCGGTTCTCAAGTTTACAATAGTGAGCGATTTACAGAAGCAGAATTACCACCACAGGTTGATCTGCGTCCTTTCATGACTTCCGTAGAAAATCAAGCTGGCTCTAACAGTTGTACAGCTAATGCAGTTGTAGGCGGGTATGAGTATATCATGAATCGTGTAGGAGAAGAAGTTGATTTTAGTCGTCTTTTTGTCTATTACAATGCCCGAGAGCTAGGACTAGAACATTTTGGTCAAGATAAAATTCAAGACCAAGGAAGTAGCATTACTTTAGCATTGATGAGTTTACAGGAAAAAGGTATTTGCCATGAATCAACCTGGGCTTATGAAGTTACAGACAATGGCAAAGTCAGAAACGTTAATACTAAACCAATTTATGATGCCTATGAAGAGGCTACTGAACTCCTAAGTGTTCCTGATTTCCAATGGGAAACCCCAGAACAAGTTCCTGTGGATCTTCATGCTATGAAACATTGTTTAGCAGAAGGTTATCCTTTTGTTTTTGGACTCACTTTGTTTAAGTCTTTTGATCGTGTTACCAACAAAGGAAGAGTTCCAATGCCAGATTTAGCCAGTGATGAAGGCAGGCAAGAACATGGTAAACACGCTATGCTTTGCGTGGGTTATAAAGATAGCGCTGAAGTCTTTATTGTCCGTAATTCATGGGGGGAAGAGTGGGGAGAAGAAGGCTACTGCTATATCCCTTATGAGTATATGACTAACCCAAATTTATGTTTTGAATGCTGGAAAATTAAAGGAACAACTGACTTCGATTTAACTGCGGATGTTTGGGTTGAAGAAGATGAGGATTTTGATGAAGATTTCTATGAAGAGGACGACGCAGAAGAAGCAAATAATTGTTATTTAACTCTTGTAGAATCTATTGCTGTCATTTGTTTGTGTGGTGCCTCTGTAGATGGCTTATCTGATGAAGAATCAGAGTTATTAACTGGACTTTATGAAACTTATGAAATTGATACTGAACTTCTTGAGGAGAAAATCCAGGGTTTAATGGAAATCGGCGGGCTTGAACTCCTTTACAATGCGGCTTTACAAATTATTTTGGCGGAAGATGCAGCAGAGGAAACTTTCCAAATGTCGGTTGAATTTGCTCTTGCTGATGAATGTTTTAGTGATGAAGAATACGAATACTGGACTAAGTTAGCACAAAACTTAGAGCTTGATGAAGATAGGGCTACAGAACTATTTAATGAGGTTTTAGAGGAATATGATTATGAAACCTTAGACAGTCTATTTTAATCTGGCTATAGAAACATTAATTAGAGGATGTTTGAAAAGTTTTTAATGTATATAGGGCTTACGCATTGACAAAGTTTTCTAAATAT
>NZ_VILC01000073.1:0-29873 GCF_009712065.1 Aphanizomenon sp. UHCC 0183
CCGGGTTTGATGACAATTTGCTGTAATTACCGTCAAATTAACAACCTTATTTTAATGCGATTAGAGTTATTTCACATCCCCGACTTCTCTAAGAAGTCGGGGATATATTTCATATTTACTTTGGACTATAGGGCAGAGAAGAATGGTGTAGAATAATACGCAATTTACCATCACCACCTCTAACAAACTGCCAGGTTTTATCTACTGTTGTGACTTTACCTGTTTTATCAGTTATGGAAACATTACCCATAGTGGTAGCAGTATTACCAACAATAAAAATACCAGCGTTGCGAATTTCCACCTTTCGCCATCCTTTGAGAGCAAAACCAGTATCTTGAGGGAAGGAGGAATCACCACCCACAAAATAAGACAAAGCTCCTTTGTGTGTGGTGCGGAAGGTCTGGTCTCCAGTTGCCAAGGTTGGCTTGAACAACACCAATCCCGATTGATAAGCATATGATTGATCTATTATATTGTCAGTCAATGTTCTAGCAGCGGCTATCCCCTTTTGATCATAGGTGGTACTGATGGAAACCAATGCTTCACCCCAGGCTTTTTGAGCAGCCAGGACTTCAGCCTCAGTAATGGATATATTAACTACTGATGTCTTAGAATTTGATGAGGTCGGCCTAGTGGTGGTACTATTAACTTGACCATGAGCCATTGATGGCGCAGTAACCAACAAGGCTATAGTAGCAGCGGTTACAGAAAGATTGACTTGTAATTGTTTAAAGGGGTTGGTATACATACTAACAGGAAATATTAAAGGGGAAGTTAAAAAACGTCTCAACAGTATTTAACAACCTTGTGCCAAATCAGTCCAATATTTACTATAAATAGTTACCATAAGTAATCATCTATGCTATTATCTAATGATCTAAGCTGTTGTGCATTTAATTTGTATAATTCTTGCGGGCAAGATGCCCGCACTACAAGAAATAATAATATTAGGGAACACCAAAAAATAAATTACCCAATTTCGTGGGCTGGGCATCCTTCCCGTCCTTGATGGTTAGGAACGCAAATTTAATAACCTGCAATTCTGATTTAACGTGGAATGGTGCGTTACGCTGTCGCTAACACACCCTACTTTTGCACTTTATTTAATTCACATTCCTTAGCGGGCTTTTCGTCCCGCACCACAAGAAATTTTTGGGCATTTTTTTAATTGGAAGTCCCTTAAGGTAAGTTCCTTTTAGTCGAGCAATTTTTAGATCGCGTGGATGACGGCAAAAAGCTATAGCAAATGTTTAAGAGGATGTTTGAAAAGTGTTATTCCGTAATTTTCATCACATTGCTACCCCCCTTAGTCCCCCCTTGTAAAGGGGGGAAACAATAAAAATCCAGTTCCCTCCCCTTTACAAGGGGAGGGTTAGGGTGGGGTAAAAAATATTTGATACATCAACCATAACTTTTCAAACACCCTCTAAGAGATTTGCGATAATTCAGTGAAAGTAATTGACAATTAATGCTACAATAAATCAATAATTACTTGGTATCATACATGATGATTACTCAAGCACTGGAATTACAAACTAACACATCAGAAGATATCATTTTCCCACCCAGTGACCTATATAGTGATGAACCTCCGGTGGAAACAGAACTGCATCTCGAACAAATAATGCTCTTAATAAAATCTCTCAAATGGTTATGGAAGGAGAGAACAGATTTTTACGCTGTCGGAAATCTGAGTATTTACTATAGTCCTCATCAAAAGAAATCAGAAGATCTTAGAGGTCCAGATTTTTTCGTAGTTCTAGGAACAGAACGAAAGACTAGAAAAAGTTGGGTAGTGTGGGAAGAAAATGGCAAATATCCTCATGTCATTGTCGAAATTCTTTCACCAACCACAGCTAAAACTGATAGAGAAACTAAAAAAATACTTTATCAAGATACTTTCCGTACACCTGATTATTTTTGGTTTGATCCTTATACATTAGAATTTGCAGGATTTAATTTAATTAGTGGCAAATATCAACCCTTACAACCTAATGAAAAAGGACATTTATGGAGTGAAGAATTGGGGTTATATTTAGGGATTCATGAGGGTTTATTAAGATATTTTACATCATCAGGAGTTTTAGTTCCTACACCGGAAGAAAGCTCAGAGATGGAAGCTACAAGAGCAGCAATGGAAGCAGAAAAAGCGAAAATATCAAATGAAAAATCCCAAAGGTTAGCCGCAAAATTGAGAGAATTAAATATTGATCCAGATACAATTTAATGAAATCTAAAATCCAATTTTGTTTGTTTTCATTACCCCAACTTTGTATATTAAGTAGGTTGGCGTTGAAAATTGTCGTTATGGCAAGGCAAAAGGCAAGAGGCAAGAGGCAAGAGTGAAGAGGGTTTGGGCGATTTTACGTTTCTTTACACAGTTTGGTTTTATTGTGTTCACCTACTTAGGAGGATGATTTTATGTTAATTATGACAATTAAAGATGTAGAACAAGTCCAAACCGCTTTTAGTGAAGCTGGTTTAGATTACGATGTTGAATTAACAAACGGGAGAATTTCTATCGTGGGTCCATCGGATATTGTATCTAGTGAAATTAGTAGTCGTTTAATTGCTTTCCTCTTTGCTTGGGTAAATCCGCGTCGTTTAGGAAGAGTATTTGATTCTGCTGGTGGTTTTATTTTACCTGATAGCAACCTCACCGCACCAGATGTTTCTTTTGTTCGGGCTGCACGTCTGCGTCAAAGTCCCCGTTATTTTGGCGAACTTGTGCCAGATTTAGTAGTAGAAATTAAATCTCAAAGTGATAGAATTAAACCTTTAGTTACTAAAATTCTCAACTTTGTAGAATTAGGTGCTGTGATGGGAATTTTAATTGATCCTGATGAAGAAACTGTTACAGTTTATCGTCATCAAGGTGAACCAACTATTTTAAATAATGGCGATATTTTAACTTTACCAGAACTTTTTCCCGGTTGGGAATTAGCCGTTTCTGAATTATGGCCTCCTATTTTTACTGAAGAAGAAACTCAAAGTTAGTTTGTTTGATATGATTAGTTTTTCTGTGGAGTTCTTTCATGAGCAATATAGGATTTTGGGCGTTGCTGAATTGAGGTAAGCTGTTGTGCATTTAATTTGTATAATTCTTGCGGGCAAGATGCCCGCACTACAAGAAATAACAACATTAGGATTATTGGATCTAGCTGCGTAATAGCTTATGAAATTGAAAAATCAAAAAAATGAAACTCTTACTCTCTGCGACTCTGCGCCTCTGCGTGTTCGCGCAGCGTGCCGTAGGCATAATAAAATCATACTCTTAATCAGCAACGCCGGATTTTGCTTAAAGATAGCGGTGTGCGGAGAAGCCTCCGCACTAATCCTTGATTTTATTCGTGGATAGTTACTTTGATCATTTTAACTGGAGTTTTAGGGCGATCGCCTGCACCCGTGGGAGTAGTTTCAATGGCTTTCAATACATCCATCCCTTCAGTAACTCGACCGAAAACAGGGTGTTTAGATTGACCAGGTGTAAACCAATCCAGATAGTGATTGTGGACAGTGTTGATAAAAAACTGGCAACTACCACTATTAGGTCTCCCTGTATTAGCCATAGAGAGAGTTCCTGGTTCGTTAGAAAGTTTCCCGTCTTCAGGATGCTCATCTTGAATGCACCCATCAGGACTATTGCCTGTACCCGCACGCGGAGAGCTAGGATCTTTACTGTAAGGACAACCAAACTGCACCATGAAGTTATTAATCACACGGTGGAAATGCAAACCATCATAAAACCCACTTTTAGCCAATTTGATGAAATTTCCCGCCGTTATGGGCATAACATCGGTAAATAGCTCAAGAGTAATAGTACCAAGGGAAGTTTCTAGAGTTGCGGTGGGATTTGCCATGAATATTGAATTACGAATCTGTGTAATGGTTTACTTTCTCGCTTCCAGTTTACCCAAAATCTGGGAAATAATCTTCACAAAAATCCACAATTAACCCAAATTCGTACTACCTACTGTCAAACCAACAACCTCCATTCGTCATGCAAAAACTCAAGCTGAGGTTATTTTATCGGCATTTTAAGTAGCTTGGCACAATTAAATATAAAACCTCTCTCCAAACCTCTCCTCTGGTAGGGGAGAGGCTTTGATTCCCCCTTCCCTCCCAGGGAAGGGGGTTGGGGGGTTAGGTTTATATTATATTTTTTAACGCCCACTTACTTAATCAGGAAAAGCTAAACCAGTTCTCGGATCTCTGATATATAATCCTAGTGTCAAACTCCGCATCACTTCATCCCAAATCGGGATTAATTGCTCTGCTTGATCTGCCCAATAATCAAAGGTAATTAAACATTGAATATTTGAACCCAAACCCACACAAGTCCGAGAAAAAGCTTCCCTGGGTTCAGCTTGAGTGTCAATAAATTTAATTTCACACCACATAATCCGGGCTGTTTGTCGCTTAACAGTAATCACCTCTCCCCTTTCAATCACATCACGGCTGTCATCTTCCATGATTTTTTTCAAAGTGTGTTTAAGAGGAAACAGTGTCCAGTCATTTGGTGGTAAATGATTGTAAGATACCTCTAAACAACAATCATCATCAGGTGGTTTTTTATCCATGAACTTAAAAGATTTTTCTTGTGGTTCAAATACCCAATTTTGGGGAACATTGAAGCGAACCGCGCCTCTCCCAGCTACAAAAATCTTATAATCATCAGTCCCTTCCCAATGATGATCTGGGCTTAATTCTAGGGTTTCTTTAATCCATTGAAGATTGCTTTTTTTCCGCTTGGCCATAGTTTTAATAAGGGATTAAATTTTAACTGACATTTATCAAACTTATGTTGGAAACATATTTTTACGTTTCTATTTCCAATCCTACACCATCATAAAGTATTTCTATGGGAAATTCAAATTCAATACTTGATAAAGTGATGATGTCTCCAGTAGTGTAGGGATAGTAAAGCCACATTCTTCCTTCTCCTCGACAGTAACCTTCAACAGATATTTTTTCGGAATCAATCAAGATGTATTCTTGTAAACTAGGCATTGTTAAATAATATCTGAATTTTTCTCCTCTATCTTTATTACTTGTACCAGGAGAAAGAACTTCAACAATCAATTTAGGGTTTTGAATAAATTTGCGGGCATTAAGATCATCAGGGTGACAACTAACGATAAGATCAGGATAGAAGTATGGGCTTTTAGGAGTAACTTGGACTTTCACATCTGATACATTGACTCGACAACCTCTAGGACGAAGATGAGAGTATAAAGGTCTGTAAAGATTGAGAGCAATATCATTGTGGGGAATTGTCCCACCTGTCATGGCAAAAACTTCACCATTGATGTATTCATAACGAATATCCTGGTTAAGTTCCCATGCAAAATATTCCTCAATGGTCATTTTTGGCAGTTGTTGGGGAATGGCGATCATAGCAGGGTGTTTTTAAGTTTGTTTTGATTATAGCAACTAAGTAGGTTGGCGTTGAAAATTGTCGTTATGGCAAAGCAATAGGCAATAGGCAAGAGTAAAGAGGTTTTGGGCGATTTCACGTTTCTTTACACAGTTTGGTTTTATTGTGTTCACCTACTTACAATTACAATTATTTTCAGGTAAGTTTCGCGCCAAGATAGCAAGGATGAAAATATTTACAAATTATTAAGATTTTTTTCACATTTTGGGGTGTACATAGGAGTTTAAAATAAGTCTAGTATGTTATACGTAGATAAACTTGCCTTAGAGGATGTTTGAAAAGTTTTTAATGTATAAATAAACCCCTCTCCAAACCTCTCCCCGATGCGGGGAGAGGCTTTGAAACCCCCATTCCCAGCCTTCGGCACGCTGCGCTAACGTAGGGAAGGGGGGAAGGGGGGTTAGGTTTCTGGAGATTATCGGTTTCATCTAATACTTTTCAAACAACCTCTTAAACAAAGCTGAAAAATTCAATATTTTCACTAAGTTGAATGTAGTATTTATTTGTGTAAATTAGTTAATTTAACTATCTTATGATGATGAAAAACGAAAAATGGAACACAGAAAATATTCTGAGTCAAAAAGGCAGAATAGTAATTGTCACAGGTTCAAGTAGCGGTATCGGTTATGAAACGGCGCGGGTTTTAGCTAATAAACAAGCATCTGTGATCATTGCGGTTCGTAATTTGGAGAAAGGAAATAAGGCGTTGGCGAAAATTATTCAACAGAATAAAGATGCTGATGTTCGGGTAATGGAACTTGATTTGGCGAATTTAGCATCGGTTAACAATTTCGCTGAAAACTTTCAGAAAAATTATTCACGTTTGGATTTATTGATTAATAATGCGGGTGTAATGATTCCACCGTATTCAAAAACTACAGATGGTTTTGAATTACAATTTGGAACTAATCATCTCGGACATTTTGCTTTGACGGGACAACTTTTAAAACTTTTGATTAGCACGCAAGCTTCACGAATTGTCAATGTTTCCAGCGGCGCACATAATTTTGGCAAACTAGATTTCGATGATTTGAATTGGGAAAAGAGAAATTATGCCCAATGGACGGCTTACGGTGATAGCAAACTTGCTAATCTTTATTTTACCTACGAACTCGACCGGAAACTAAAAGAGCAGGGGATCAACACCGTTGTAACTGCTTCACATCCGGGTTGGACTGCAACTGAATTGCAGAGAACGGCGGGTGATGTGATGAAATATCTCAATGGTATCTTTGCTCAAGATATCACAATGGGCGCATTACCAACTCTGCGGGCGGCAATAGAAGAGGGTTTAAAAGGGTCAGAATATTTCGGTCCCAATGGATTTATGGAGATAAGTGGCTATCCAGTCAAGGTGGAATCAAATCAGTTATCCAAAGATCGAGCGATCGCTCAAAAACTTTGGGTTGTATCGGAAAAACTCACCAGCGTAAAATTTGAATTTAATAAACAGGTATAAAGTACGGGAAAATAAACAGTGTCCGGTAGATTTTACCGGACATTTTATTTTTGAAGATATAATTGAGATATTGAGAGCGATCGCTCTACAGCTACATGAATCAATTGTACAAAAATTTTAGCTTCTCAACAATGCTCGAAACCCTGCTTGCTGAAAGTGTTCATCTGTTGTTAGTGCATCAGTAAGTAGGTGAACACAATCTTAATGCCTCGATTTTGCATCACAATAAATGATACGCAATCAACTAACCCCCAATCTTTGTCTTTTCGACTTTTAAATAGAGTGAATGCAGCATCATATAACTCATTTGTGAGTCTTACAACTTCAATAATTGGATCAGCTTCCAGTGATTCAAGAAGTTGGATTGCTGCAAATCTATATTTTTGTTTGGAAAGTGAATTGCCAATTTCTAGCAGAATAGCTTGGGTTGTCACTAAACGAGTTTTATTAGTTTCAAGCTGGTCAGCAATTTGAACTGCTCGTACATGATTTTGATCTGTAACAACAGACAAAGCAATAGCAAAAGAGGTATCAAGAAAAACTTCAATCATTGCTTGAAATGCTTTCTCCATACAAATATTGATCAAGATTTACTGACCAATCTGGTGAACCTTCCAAAGCAAGTGATTTGGCAGTTTGCAGAAATGATTTTGGCTTGCCGCTTGTCTCAGGTAATACAGTTTCAACAATAATTCGCACTCGTGTACCTGCTTTCAGATTTAATGGCACTTCAGGGTGAAGAATATTCCCATCGAATAAGGCATCTACTGTTTGAATCATAGTTATCTTTTGATAAGATTTATTCTTAGTATATCTTGACTATGCTATGGAAGAAATGTGATGTAGCATATTGTAATTTGAAGTTTTCTTTTGAATTCTTGCCAAAATTAAGGAATCAAAGTAAACTAAGTTTGTAGATTTAGCTATAAGCCTGTGGAGACTGTAAATATCCATCAAGCTAAAACCAACCTTTCACGCCTATTATCCCGTGTAGAACATGGGGAAGAGATTATTATTTCTAATCGGGGTGTTCCTGTCGCTAAGTTAGTTCCCTTTAGAGGATGTTTGAAAAGTGGTATTCCGTAATTTTCATCACATTGCTACCCCCCTTAGTCCCCCCTTGTAAAGGGGGGAAACAATAAAAATCCAGTTCCCTCCCCTTTACAAGGGGAGGGTTAGGGTGGGGTAAAAAATATTTGATACATCAACCATAACTTTTCAAACACCCTCTTAGAGAACTCCACAAAAAAGATGATCCAATCTTGTGGGATGTGGGATGGGCATCTTGCCCGTCCTTGTATTATTAGCGGGCAAGATGCCCGCACCACAAGAAATTTTGGGATATTTTTTTAATTGGAAGTCTCTTAGTGTCCCGTCTCACCGCAGAGATAGTTTAGGACAAGATCGAGGAAAATTTGTCATTCCAGAAGACTTTAATGCTCCTTTACCAGATGACATTTTGGCAGCATTTGAGGGGGAATGAGGAGTGAAACTATTACTAGATACACAATGTTTTTTATGGTGGTTTGCTGAACCTGATCGGTTGAATGAAGAGGCCATTTCACATATGGCTGATGAAAGCAATGAACTATCATGACCATGACAACGAACGAAATCACTGCAACGAGAACATTCAAGAGAGCTTAAACAAATAGGGCTTGATATTCGGCATTGCTGATAGCCATATTGAATATGAAATGCCAAAATTACATTTTTTGTTCTTTGTACTTTTTGACGAAACTAATTCACACTGCGACTTACAGCAAATTGTCATCAAACCCGGAACAAGAACCCCGCCCCCAACCCCCTCCCCGCAAGCGATGAGGGGGCTAAGATGTACCTCATAAGATTGGAAATCGCTGTAGCAACGCCTGATGTTCATATCTGGCGATCGCTCTCAGGTCTATAATAGTTTTCACTCGGACACAAGAATTGCCGCTAATCGTTCCTCAACTTCGCAGATATAATCTGTCAAACCCGTATCAACTCCTCTCTCTCGTAGATGTTTTAAATCTGTCTCTTCCCAACATAGCTTTTCCCGTTCCATATCATTTCCTGTGAGTTGTTCAACCACTACTTTTACATTTCTGATTCGTTCAGGTTCTTTCTCAGAAATAGCGCGTAATCTGTGAGACTCTATGGAAGGATCAAAACTCAATTTATTTTTAATTTCTTCTATAATTTGTTTCTCTTGTTGATTAGATGGAATAAACCCATTTAAAACCCATGCTTCACGTTTTGGATCAGCCACACCAATTATAATTTCTAATTTCGGGATTTTATCAATATGTTCTGAACGTGCTTGTTTAATTCCTTCTTTACGTTCCGGTTGATTATCTAAATCACGGATAAAAATAACAGCTTTAATCTGTCGTATTCTTTGCAGAAAACGTACTAAATTAAGAATTTTAATAGATGCTGCACCATCAGCTTTTAAAGGCTCACCCTTACTATTATGACCTAGAAATCTGGCAGGTTTATATTTTATTTGTATTTGTGATTTTGCATCATCAATGATTTTGATAATGTCTCTCCAGCAAGAAAATTCTGTTCCTGACTCTAACCCACTCCACTGAAAACAATGTTTCAGAATATCATCATCTAACCAATCAAATTTTTCTTGTAAAACTCGCTCGGCTAACTTAGTAGCTGTTCTATAATCTGCACCACTTTCAACTAAGTAGGTGAACACAATAAAACCAAACTGTGTAAAGAAACGTAAAATCGCCCAAACCCTCTTCACTCTTGCCTCTTGCCTCTTGCCTTTTGCCTTGCCATAACGACAATTTTCAACGCCAACCTACTTATGACAATAAACTCAATCACTGACTTCTCCTTCTAGCACCCAATCTTCACCTTCAGCATCCCAAAATTCACCTGTTGTTAAGGTTTCTTTTGCCCATTCTACATCAGGATGTTCATCCAAACGTTTAGCAATTGTAAAACCTGATTTACTGTTATTTAATATATGAACTTGAGAAGGAGCAAGTGCATCAAGAATATAAGGGGAATGAGTAGAGAAAATAATTTGCAGGTTGGGATTTTCGGCGATGATTTCTTTGAAAACAGTCATTAACTCACGTTGTGCTTGAGGATGAAGTCCCTGTTCCACATCATCTAATAAAACTAAGTTAGGTTGATTAGGATTCATTAATACAGTTAATAATCCTAAAGTTAACATTGTTCCTTCGCTAATTGCATGGGCTGGAATACGTTCACCTGTATTCATGTCTAGCACCACTTCTTGACCTGTCATTTCCTGAGTTTCATCATAGGAAATAGACTTACCATCAACTTCGATTAAACGTTTACGAATGACTGGAACTTTTGCTCGTTTTATGCCAACTTTGCGTACATTTGGGACAATTCGACTCAGCTTCTCTTCTATTAATTGAAATTTATCTGGAGCTTCATCACGCAAAAAATCTAAAGTTGGTGCTAATAATGAACCATCAAACTCAACTCTCGGTGTAATTTCTTCACTGTAAGCTGCTTTGGCAAGATTACTTGCAACTAATTTTAGGTAAACAGTAGATTTTAAAGATTTACGAATTGGATCTGGGTATTTAATTGGTGTTGTTTTCTTTTTTTCAAAACTATCTTCAGTTCCATCTATTTTCCATGATGTTGTTGGAATCCAATCTTTAAGATTTTCCTGCTTCCAACTATAGGAAAGTTCCCACTGATGATAACTGTTATCATCACAAAAACCACTCACAGTAACGGACATATCTGTTTCCCCAATTGTTGTAATGAATTGAGGTGAATTTTCATCTTTAAATATCTTTGAGAATGATGAATCAACTAGTTTGCTTAGATTATTCAATGCTTGTAGGACTGTTGTTTTACCTGCACTATTTTTTCCTACGAGTCCATGTAATCGGGAACTATCGAAATTGAGTTCTGTAGATTTATGGCTTTTGAAATTATGAAGTATTAATTTTTCTAGCATATTCTTATCTTTATTTTTTCATCATTCTTGTGGATCATCTTCAGGAGGATGTAGACCGCTTTCAACCCATCGTTGTCGAGATTTCTGAATGAATTTCTCTCCACGACGTTCATCATTTACAGCAATTTCCAATCTTATGAGGTACATCTTAGCCCCCTCATCGCTTGCGGGGAGGGGGTTGGGGGTGGGGTTCTTGTTCCGGGTTTGATGACAATTTGCTGTAGATCAAGACGTTCGCAGGTTGCGCGTCCCGTAGGAGTAGTACCAATAATACATAAGCCGTCAGATGTCCAGATAAAGTGTTCAGACCAAATTTGCTGACGGGGGTTAAACAAGGGAGTTTCTTTTCCAGTGTCGGGATCAATACCTGTAGTAAAGTTGTAGCGTCTTTCGTTGCAACGACGACAGGCCAGAGCAAGATTATCGAAATTATCCGTACCTCCCAGAGATTGAGGTTGCAAATGGTCAATAGAAAGGGGGGCTGTGCTGAGAAGTTCAGGGTAGTGACAGTATTCGCAGCAACATTGAGCGCGTTGTCTGACCTCCTGATAAAGAGTTTTAGGAATGGGCATGGTCTTGAGCAGCAACAGCAGCGTTAATATAACTGAAGATGTCGTCAAGTTCCCCTATTGCCTCTAGTTCTATTGCTTCCTCTGGGGTGAGGGTATTTAATTTGTTTTTATCAAGCAGTTCTTGCATCCGTTCACCTAGTTTATCGGTAAATTTGAATAGCATGAGGTTTTTGATATGCTTGATGCAGATTCCTTCAGGTAGGAATTGGGAGGGCTTAACCAGTGTAGTTGTCATTGGTGGATTATCTTGAGTTTTCTTGATTTTATCATTGGATATTTAGGTGCGATCGCTCTTTGGGATTCGGAAGAGTGCGATCGCACTGCAAAAGAACCAACTCTACAACTGATTGGGTTTTAATACAGGTAAATATTTTATAAGCTGAGGTACATTAAATTTTCTTCTCTCCAAGCATTCCAATGATCTGGACCCATCTTCAACTGAACAAGATGCTCTTGATTAGCCATACCCCATTCTCCCAAAATTACTGATTACCCAGTTAACCAAATTTATTTGTGTCTATTTACTCAAATTCATCTTTAATCACTTGTTGTAATTCCCCAGCTTCTGAATCACTCAAAATACCTACAAACTTCGACAGTGACGATTTTTCTGTAACAGGTTGAAACACAATTACTATTTCTAATTCTTGATTAGCAAATTCAGCCGGAAGTTCAACTTTGAGAATACCATCATTACCAATATGTGTTCTAATTTTCATAATTTCCATACAGCACTTCCCTGATTAATTATATTATCATTTAACTAAGTATATTTTAACAATGCTTATTCAACAACTTTTGAAATAAACTATCAGATGCCCAAAAAGAGGTGTTTTTAAGACTTTGAACAGTATTAGGTAAATTAATCAGCTTCATACTTGTTGCTTGATCCAAAATTCCCAAAATACCAGTGATCACTAAACCTCTTTCTTTGGCAATACGTCTTGCTTTCATATCGTCTAATAGAAGTAAATCGGCATTCAATTCTTGAGATAAAATAATAGCTTCAGATTCTCCAGGATCAAGTAAATTTTTAATTTCATCAGTAGGTTGACTAACGGGTTGAATTTTTAACCAACTAGGAGTATCAACAGTCCAGGTTTGGACAGGTAGTGGAGCAAGTGAATCAGATAACTCATTATAAACTGCTTGAGGAATAATAATTTGCTCAAACAGTTGAGGTAAAAGATCAATTTGACCAATCAAAATGAGGTAGTTAATAGGAGAAGTATCGGAAACAATAATCATTTATTACCTAACAGATTACGAATTGCTTGGGCATCTTCTTCTAAGTCTTCTTCAGTGTAGGTTAAGTAAGCCTTTTGATCTTTAAGAAATTGATATGTTTCCCATCGAGAAGAAAAATTCAACATTTTGTGAACTTCTCCCGCTCCAATCAGACCTTGACGATAATTATCAGCTACAATAAGTTCCAGCACCTTTTGGGAAATTTGACTCGGTTGTAGTTGTAATTGATTAGCAAGATTATCAGGAATTTCAATCATTATTTGCATAATTTCTACTCCTTGCTTAACTGTAACTTTTAAATTATACCACATCACACAAAAATGAGATTCTTGATTAACCAAACTTAACTCCGTTTATAAACCATTTCCATCCTCAACTTCTCCACCTCAATCTTCAACCGTTCATTCTCCATTTTCAACCCTGTATTTTCATCCTTAATCAACTCCACCTCATTCCGTTTACTCAAAGCCTGATTAATTGCCAACTTCCGCATATCTAAAGAAAACCAACGTTGATAAGTTTTCGTATGAATCTGCACACTATGACCCAAATTATCCGCCGCAGCCTTAATAGGAACTCCCAAAATATGCGCTCGAATTGCCCAACCATGACGTAAATCATAGGGTTTAAAATCTAATCCAATTTTTCTAAACCACCAACTCACCCTTTGGATTAAAGCCGTGATTTCTGCATGATTATTTTGGTCTTTTTTACTAATTGCGATCGCCAACATTTCCAAATATTTAGGATTTCTTAAATCAAATTCATCAATCCATTCTTTATATAAAGGCAAGGCTTCTCTTTCACCAGTTTTACAATTTTTATCAACCTTCCAAGTTAAATCTGTATTTTCATCACTTAACCACCAATCAATATGAGGATTAACAAAAAGTTCTCTGGGACGTAAACCAAAAACCGCCAACATTCCATAGATCCAACGCCAAAGTTGCCAACTATCTTTCACATCTTGATTAACTTGTTTACCTCGATTATTCAGGTATTCATCAAACTTGTAAAATCCTGTAACTATGTCCTTATCTGTAGGAACATTGCGAGAATTACTTTCAGGAACTTTAGAATAATTAGTTAAATTAATCTCGATTTTAAAAAGTTGACAAAATACAGAAATAGCTCTCACAGCATTATATTTAGCCCATTCCTTATCTATTTTATCAATCGCATTAATCAAAACTTCCCCATTTGCCAAATCATCAGCATTTGTGTAACGCTTAATTCGAGAAAAATAATAGAAAAAAGTATGTTCACTTTTCGTCGTGCGTTTATGGGTTTTAAAATATTCATCTTCAAACTTTTCTAATAGCTCACCAATAGTTTTTAACTCCTTTTTAATTCCTTCATTTCCTAAATATTTATCATTCCAAACAAAACTTTTTCTAGCAATTAACTTACCTAACTCATAAGCTTCCTCTTCAGCAGTTTTTAGTCCATCAAAATTAGCAGGAATATTCAAAGTGATATTGTATTGTTTTCTTCCCGTTCCCCTTGTATCCTCATCTCCGGGTTTAATGGGTAAAGTTGCCCGTAATTGCAGACATCCGTTTGATTCCCGAATTGTTACTCTGGTTTTTGCAGACTTCAAACGCAGATTTATCGGCTCTAATTCTAATAGTACCTTTGTTTTCATGTGTTCTCTTTGTTGTTGTGCTTGCAGACTTGAACCAAGAAAACTGCCATCGGTAGATGAAATAGGTTCTAAATCTGCAAAAGCTTCCTGATATTTGTCTTCACTCTGGTTATACATAGTTGTCTGTTTAGCCTATATTTAGACTAAAAATAAAGATGTTATTAGTAAACAATATCTACTTTAAGATTGCTTTCAGTAAACATTTTGCTATTTAAAAATATTAAACCATAAAAAGAATACTCCGGCCCTTATCACGGTTACGACGGATTCGCAATCTTCGCTCGGGACATGGATTTGGCACTCAACAGCCCAACCTGGGGATTAATCGGCGCTCCCTGGAACAAGAAAGCTCAAGCTAAGGCTAAAGCTAAGGCTGCCGTCTAGGGAACAAAAGATAGTCTGGGGTTTTACCCCAGGAGAGTTGGGAAGTCAAGATTCAAAATTAAAAATTCAAAGTTCTGGATTTTGCATTCTGAATTTTGAGGCACATTCCCCACTCTCCACCGATCGCAAACATCATACACAGCAAGCTTGGAGATATAGAAATGCCTCAAGATCCAAAGAAGATTCAGGACCACGTTGAGCTATTCCACCAGCCAGAATACCAACAACTGTTTGAAAACAAGAAACAGTTTGAAAACGGTCACACCCCTGAAGAAGTACAACGGGTTTCCGAATGGACGAAAAGCTGGGAATACCGTGAAAAGAACTTTGAACGGACAGCTTTAACCGTTAACCCAGCTAAGGGTTGTCAACCTTTAGGCGCTATGTTTGCGGCTGTGGGTTTTGAAGGTACTCTTCCCTTCGTTCAAGGTTCTCAAGGTTGCGTAGCTTACTTCCGTACCCACTTAACCCGTCACTACAAAGAACCATTTGCTGGTGTTTCTTCTTCCATGACAGAAGACGCTGCTGTGTTCGGTGGTTTACAAAACATGATTGATGGTTTGGCTAACTCCTACAGCTTGTACAAGCCAAAAATGATCGCTGTTTGCACCACCTGTATGGCAGAAGTTATCGGTGATGACTTACAGTCATTTATCGGTAATGCTAAGGAAGCTGGTTCTGTTCCTCAAGATTTCCCAGTCCCTTTTGCTCACACACCTAGCTTCGTTGGTTCTCACATCACTGGTTACGACAACATGATGAAGGGAATTCTTTCTACCTTGACAGAAGGTAAGAAGAAAGCCAAGAGCAACGGTAAAATCAACTTCATTCCTGGTTTTGATACCTACGTAGAAAACAACCGCGAAATTAAGCGGATTGCCTCTTTAATGGGTATTGACTACACTTTGTTATCTGACAACAGTGATTATGTTGATTCACCTTGTGATGGTGAATACAATATGTATCCAGGTGGTACTAAGCTAGAAGATGCAGCAGATTCCATCAACGCTAAAGCTACTATTGCTCTTCAAGCTTACTCCACCACCAAGACCCGTGAATACATTGCTAAGGAATGGAAACAAGACGTTAGTGTTTCTCGTCCTTGGGGTATCCAGGGAACTGACGAGTTCTTGATGAAACTCAGCCAAATGACTGGTAAGGCTATTCCTGAAGAATTAGAAATCGAACGTGGTCGTGCAGTTGACGCAATGACCGACTCCCATGCTTGGTTACATGGTAAGCGTTTCGCTATCTACGGTGATCCTGACCTAGTTTATAGCGTAGTTGGTTTCATGTTAGAAATGGGCGCTGAACCAGTACATATCTTGGTTCACAACACCAACGAAGTATTCGAGAAAGAATTGCAAGCATTGTTAGATTCTAGTACCTTTGGTAAGTCCGCTAAAATCTGGGGTGGTAAAGACTTGTGGCACTTACGCTCTTTGTTGTTCACAGAACCCGTAGACCTATTGATTGGTAACTCCTACGGTAAGTACCTGTGGCGCGATTGTGGTGTACCTTTAGTCAGAATTGGTTATCCTATCATGGATCGTCACCACTACCACCGTTATGCAACCGTTGGTTACAAAGGCATAATCAACCTGTTGAACTGGATTGTTAACACAGTCTTTGAAGAAATTGACCGCACCACCAATGTTGCTGGTAAGACCGATATTTCCTACGACTTAATTCGTTAAGAAATGTCTGTAAGGATGGGGAAACCCTACCCTCGACAATAAACAAAGGGGATTGGGACTTAGGTAATTTACCTAAAATCCTATCCCCTATCTCCAATTCCTAAGTAATTGGACAAAAATATTTACAGTCATTGCGAGCGAAGGGAAGCAATCACAACCCTTGGAATTGCTTCATTTCACTTCGTTCCCTATGGCTAAAGCCACGCAACGATTACGCAATGACATTGTGTAATTAATTCTGTCTCACTACTTATTGAGTGGGGTGCGTCAGATAGAGGAAATCTGTTTTTTACCAAATTATTGGGTCTGACGCACCCTACAAGAGATAAAACCCACATTACATATTTAGAAAACTTTGTCAATGCGTAAGCCCTAGTACCGCAAGGCGGAAGTCAAAAGTCAAAAGTCAAAATGAAGACAGTAAGTAGGTGAACACAATAAAACCAAACTGTGTAAAGAAATGTAAAATCGCCCAAACCCTCTTCACTCTTGCCTCTTGCCTCTTGCCTTTTGCCTTGCCATAACGACAATTTTCAACACCAACCTACTTATAGGCTTTTGGAGGATTTAGAATGGTTGGTTTATTTACGCCGTTTTGTACTAGTTCCTGGTAATTGGTGATAAAATCCCCCTTTTCATGCTGTTCATCCTTTAATCATGGACATCCTGATAGCGTAGCGTGGCGTTAGCCATTTCTGACAATTTTTCTCTTTTCTCTTGCTAAACCAAATGTTATGAAAACCCCACCCCTAGAAAATACAGATAAATACATATCTTTTTTGAAAGATTATCTGTGTAAATATTAAGTTAATCAGATTTTGCAGAAAATTTATAAATCAATCCAAACTAAGTATAAAAACTTGGTTATTTTTGGGGAATTAGAATTATTATATTTATTATGTCCTGTGGTAATCCTAAATTATTTGTGAGATATTTCTCACTTATTTTCTATTACAGCAACTTTCTATTATCTTTTCTGTAGAGACACAAACCCAGAAATAGATAATGTTGTAAATAGTTCCACAAATAATTTTTATTAATTTAAAATATTTTCGTCAAAATCATCATCTCGATGATTAACTTTAAGCAAGATTTGTCATGGTAGTAAACTCCATCTAGCACGAGAATAAAAATGAAAGTCACCCAAAGCAAAATTAACGAACTTCTGAGTGAATCAGGATGCGAACATAATCAAAAGAAACAGGGAGAAAAGAAAAACAAATCTTGTACCCAACAAGCCCAACCTGGCGCGGCTCAAGGTGGTTGTGCCTTTGATGGAGCGATGATTGCTTTAGTTCCTATTACTGATGCTGCTCACTTGGTACATGGTCCGATCGCTTGCGCTGGAAATTCCTGGGGAAGTCGTGGTAGTCTGTCTTCTGGACCAATGCTTTATAAGACAGGTTTTACTACCGATGTGGGTGAAAATGATGTGATTTTTGGTGGTGAGAAAAAGCTTTATAAGGCGATTTTAGAAGTTAATGAAAATTATAAACCTGCGGCGGTTTTTGTTTACGCTACCTGCGTTACAGCCTTAATTGGTGATGATATTGATGCTGTTTGTAAGGTAGCAGCCGAAAAAACTGGAACTCCGGTAATTCCTGTGATTGCTCCCGGATTTATTGGCAGCAAAAACTTAGGTAATCGCTTTGGTGGTGAGGCTTTACTAGAATATGTAGTTGGTACTGCTGAACCGGAATATACTACACCCTATGATATTAATATCATCGGTGAGTACAATATTGCTGGGGAAATGTGGGGGGTTTTAAGTTTATTTGAAAAGTTAGGAATTCGGGTTTTATCGAAAATTACTGGTGATGCTCGTTATGAAGAAGTGCGTTATGCTCACCGGGCTAAATTAAATGTGATGATCTGCTCACGAGCGCTCTTAAATATGGCGCGAAAAATGGAGGAACGTTATGGAATTCCTTACATTGAAGAGTCATTTTATGGAATTAGAGATATTAATCGTTGTCTGCGAACTGTAGCTGCTAAATTAGGTGATCCTGATTTACAGGAACGCACAGAAAAACTTATTGCTGAAGAAACTGCGGCTTTGGATATTGCCCTTGCTCCCTATCGAGCCAAGTTGAAAGGAAAGCGTATTGTTCTCTATACTGGCGGTGTGAAAAGTTGGTCAATTATTTCCGCTGCGAAGGATTTGGGAATTGAAGTTGTGGCGACTAGCACGCGCAAAAGTACAGAAGAAGATAAAGCGAAAATCAAAAATTTGTTGGGTAATGATGGGATCATGTTGGAGAAAGGAAACGCTTCCGAACTCCTGAAATTAATTCAAGAAACTAACGCAGATATGCTTATTGCTGGGGGCAGAAATCAATATACTGCTTTAAAAGCGAGAATTCCCTTTTTAGATATTAACCAAGAACGTCATCATCCCTATGCCGGTTATGTGGGCATGGTGGAAATGGCGCGGGAGTTGACTGAGGCTTTATATAGTCCTGTGTGGGAGCAAATTCGGAAGCCAGCACCTTGGGAGTAATTGTCTCACGCAGAGACGCTCCAGGCGCAAAGGAAGAAATATCTTGTTAATTCTTGTGGGGTAGGCATCCTGCCTGCCCTTGGACGGGCTAGAAGCCCATCCCACAAGATTGTTAGATGTTCAGAAGTTTATAATTTATCAAAGATTAATTTATGGCGATCGCAATTGTTCCAGAAAAGTCTGTGACTGTAAACCCCCTCAAACAAAGTCAGGCTTTAGGTGCTTCTTTGGCTTTTTTGGGTTTGAAGGGAACTATGCCTTTATTTCATGGTTCTCAGGGTTGTACAGCTTTTGCAAAAGTGGTTTTGGTTCGACATTTTCGGGAAGCAATTCCTCTTGCTACTACTGCAATGACGGAAGTTACTACTATTTTGGGTGGTGAGGAAAATGTTGAGCAAGCTATTCTCACTTTGGTGGAAAAGGTACAACCGGAAATTATTGGTTTGTGTACTACGGGGTTAACAGAAACTAGAGGTGATGATATAGAAATGTTCTTGAAAGAAATTCGAGAACGTCACCCTGAACTTAATCATTTAGCCATTATTTTTGCTCCTACTCCTGATTTTAAAGGTGCATTGCAAGACGGTTTTGCAGTTGCGGTAGAAAGTATAGTTAAAGAAATTCCCAAAGCCGGGGGAATTAAACCAGAACAAATCACAATTTTAGCTGGTTCTGCGCTCACTCCCGGAGATGTGCTGGAAATTCGAGAAATTGTCACAGCTTTTGGTTTAGAACCAATCTTTGTTCCTGATTTGGGAGCTTCTTTAGATGGACATTTGGAAGATGGTTATACTCCTATAACTGCTAGTGGTACAACCCTCAAACAATTGCGTTCTTTAGGTAGTTCGGCGTTTACCTTAGCATTAGGTGAAAGTATGTTAGGGGCGGCGCAAATTTTAGAGGAACGCTTTGGAACAAGTTATCAAGTATTCAGAGATTTAACAGGATTAGAACCTGTAGATCAATTTCTGCAAAAGTTATCTTTATTAAGTGGAAATCCCGTTCCTGAAAAATATCGTCGTCAACGTCGGCAATTGCAAGACGCAATGTTAGATACTCACTTTTATTTTAGTTCCAAACGAGTATCTTTAGCTTTAGAACCAGATTTGTTGTGGACTATAGTTGGATTTTTGCAATCAATGGGAGCAGAAATTCACAATGCTGTGACAACAACTCGTTCCCCATTACTTGAACTACTTCCTATCAATAATGTCACTATTGGTGATTTAGAGGATTTTGAAAAGTTGGCATTAGGTTCTGATTTATTAATTGGTAATTCCAACGTAAATACCATCTCTAAACGTCTCTCAATTCCTCTCTATCGTTTAGGTATTCCCATCTATGACCGATTAGGAAACGGTCTATTTACCAAAGTAGGCTATCGCGGTACTATCGAGCTTCTTTTTGGGATAGGAAACCTATTCATAGAACACGAAGAATCAACAATGATGAACCAATGGTCATCAGTAATCAACAAATAACACCTGATACCATTTTTTCTATCTCTGTGTCCTCTGTGCCTCTGTGGTTCGTTCATCTTAATTCAGAATAATTAGTATGACAACCGACCACCAACAACTGACAACTGACAACCAACAAAGGACAAATGAAAGTGAAAATTGCTTTTACGACAACTGACCGAATTCATGTTAATGCTCACTTTGGTTGGGCTAAGGAAATTGATGTTTATGAAATTTCCGATAATGGATATGAATTTATCGAAACTCTCAAGTTTGAAGGTGATTTGAAGGAAGATGGTAATGAAGATAAAATTACCCCTAAACTTCAAGCACTTAATGATTGCACTATTGTTTACGTTGTCGCTATTGGTGGTAGTGCAGCCGCTCGTTTAATTAAAAAGAGTGTAACCCCAGTTAAGGCTAAATCTGAAGAGGAAAAGATTGAAGATATTCTCAACAAATTAGTCAAAACTCTCAAGGGTAATCCTCCACCTTGGTTACGGAAAGCTTTAGGGCAGAAAAAACTTAGTTTTGCTGAAGAACTTGAAAACGAAGCAACATTATGAGCATAAATGATGTGAATGGAACTGGTAACAATTCAGAGGTGGTTTTAACTCCTTTCCATAAATCATTAGTTCAACAAATCCGGGCGCAAGATAGCTATGGTTTTTACCGGAGTTGGACTGATGAGTTAATCCTCAAACCCTATGTTGTTACTAAAAAAAAGAAACGGGAAATTTCCGTGGAAGGTGAAATTGATCCCGCTACAATTTCCCGCATCAATGCCTTTTTTCGGGCTGTAGCTGCCAGTATTGAAAAGGAAACTGGACTCATTTCCAACGTCGTTGTTGAACTAGGACATGAGGGTTTCGGCTGGGCTTTAATATTTTCTGGACGCTTATTATTAGCGGTAAAAACTTTACGTGATGCCCATCGTTTTGGTTTTGATTCCTTCGAGAAATTAGACGAAGAAGGCACAAAGTTTGTTGAGAAGGGAATTGATTTAGCCAAGCGTTTCCCCGAAGTTGGCAATCTTTAATTAGTCAGTGGTCAGTAGTCAGTTGTCAGTGGTATTTGAACAACGAACAACTGACAAAGGACAACTGACAAAGGACAAAAAATATGACAATTGAGGAAATCACCAACAAGATTAAAAAGCTAAATAGCAAAGCAGGTCAAATGAAAATGGATCTGCATGATTTAGCGGAAGGATTGCCCACAGACTACCACAAACTGATGGATGTTGCTGCGGAAACTTATGAAATTTACTGTCAGTTAGATGGACTCAAGCAACAACTCAAAAAAATGGAGAATTCTAAATGAGTACCAATATTGATGAATTTAAAAAGCTCGTAGATGCAGAAGAGTTTTTTATCTTTTTTAATCTGTCCTACGACCAAAAATTTGTGAACGTAAATCGTTTACATATTTTGAAAAAGTTTTCTCAGTTCATGAGTCAAATTGATGATACTTATCCCCAGATAAGTGATGAAGAAAGATTAGAGAAATATTGCACAGCTTTGGAACAAGCTTATCAGGTGTTTATAGAATCTACACCTCATGAACAAAAGCTGTTCAAGGTGTTTAATGATAAGCGGAAAAATGTAGTTACCCTGACAGAAATCACCTCAGATTAGGAGTTAAAAAGTGATCAACCTAACGCCTACCGAATTGGAACGCTATAGTCGCCAAATGATGCTTCCTAATTTTGGCGAATTAGCTCAAAAGCGCCTGAAGTCAGCGACTGTTTTGGTGTCAGGTGTGGGTGGATTAGGCGGTACGGCGGCGCTTTACCTAGCAGTAGCGGGCGTTGGGCGGCTAATCCTAGTCCGGGGTGGTGATTTGCGGCTGGATGATATGAATCGTCAGGTTTTGATGACTGATGACTGGGTGGGTAAACCTAGAGTATTTAAAGCCCAAGAAACACTCAAAGCCATCAATCCTGATGTCCAAGTGGATGTAATTCACGATTACATTACTGCTGACAATGTAGACGAGTTGGTGCAGTCGGCGGATATGGCTTTGGATTGCGCTCATAATTTCACTGAACGCAATTTGTTAAATGAAGCCTGTGTGCGCTGGCGTAAGCCAATGGTAGAGGCGGCTATGGATGGAATGGAGGCTTATCTCACCACGATTATTCCTGGTGTTACGCCTTGTTTATCCTGTCTGTTTCCAGAAAAGCCTGATTGGGATCGGCGCGGGTTTTCTGTGCTGGGGGCGGTTTCTGGGACTTTGGCTTGTTTGACGGCTTTGGAAGCGGTCAAACTCATTACTGGTTTTAGTCAACCGCTGTTGTCAGAGTTGCTGACGATTGACTTGAACAGAATGGAATTTGCTAAACGCCGTTCTCACCGCGATCGCAATTGTCCAGTCTGCGGTAATACTGCCCCTTGGAGATATTCCCAATCTCAAACTGCAACAGTGTAAAGTACCACTTTTTCAAAATCCACATTCCAAATCAGAATATTCGCTACAGAATAGGAAACAAAATGACTGTTACTTTAACAGAAAAGGCTGAATTTCGTCTGCGGGCATTTTTAAAAGGTTCTGCAACCGAAGACGCTAAAAAGGGTGTCCGCATCTGGGTTAAAGACGGTGGTTGCAGCGGCTACGAGTATGGCATCGAAATTACCAGTAAGCCCCAACCTGATGATGTCGTATCTCAACAAGGAAATGTGTTGATTTACGTTGATGCTAAAAGTGCGCCGTTATTAGCAGGTGTGGTAGTTGATTTTGTTGAGGGAGTCATGGATAGCGGTTTCAAGTTTTCCAATCCCAATGCAACTGATACCTGCGGTTGTGGCAAGTCTTTTAAAACCAATGATGGTACTCCCACAGGTGTACCTTGTGGACAATAGCTCTATAGCAGGTGACAGGGAACAGGTGACAGGTGACAGTGCTAAAAGTCTTTTATTTATTATTAGTTAATGTCCTCACCTCCTTGTCCGTTGCTGTAACTCAAAAGCTCACTTCATTAATCTTTGAGGAGAATTGGAAAATGGCAAGTTATCAAGTAAGATTGATCAACAAAAAAGAAGATTTAGACACTACAGTTGAAATTGACGAAGACACCACAATTCTAGAAGGAGCAGAAGAAGCTGGTATTGAATTACCTTTTTCCTGTCACTCCGGTTCTTGCTCTAGTTGTGTAGGTAAGATTGTTGAAGGTGAAGTCAATCAAGACGATCAAGTCTTCCTAGATGATGAGCAAATGGGCAAAGGATTCGCTTTATTGTGTGTTACCTATCCTCGTTCTAACTGCACAATCAAAACCCACCAAGAACCTTACCTTGCTTAATACAATATTTGTAGGGGTTTAGCAATGCTAAACCCTTTCATTTTTAACAATGATGGAGAATGTTCATCTCGTTCATCTCGTTCATCTCGTTCATCTCGTTCATCTCGTTCATCTCGTTCATCTCGTTCATCTCGTTCATCTCGTTCATCTCGTTCATCTCGTTCATCTCGTTCATCTCGTTCCCAGTCTCTGACTGGGAACGCATTTTAGAAGGCTCTGCCTTCAATGATATTAGAGGCAGAGCCTCATCAACTGCATTCCTAGTCAGAGACTAGGAACGAGATGTGGTAGGGATTTGAGATTAAGTTGACACCATTAAGCTTTTGCTTTACCCTTTCATTTTTAACAATGATGGAGGATGTTTATCATCTTTCATCATTTCAATTTTCGCTTTTTATTTTGATAATACAATGTTTACTCCTTTTACTATTATGGGTTGTTCTTTAGAATTGCTGAAATCAGGAGATTGTGGCATAGTTACTGTTTGCCAAAGTCAAGATGAGACAATTAGAAAAAAACTGATATTAATGGGTATTAAAACAGGGAATACGATTACTGTAGAACAGCAATTTCCGACTTTTGTGATTAAATGTGGTGGTTTATCTATGACTATAGATCGGGAAATAGCACGGGCTATTTATGTGCGGGTAATTGATGGGTGAAAAATAGAGATTATTAACTTTTGTTTAAATTGTGATTTAAAAGACATAAAACCTGTATTATTAGGTCAATGTAACAATTTAAATTAATACTCATTGATAATTGTATGAAATTACAAGAAATATTAGACTGTAGAAATAAAATTCTTCTGGGTGACAATCTATCTGTTCTCAAACAAATAGAGAATGATAGTTTTGATTTAATTATTACTTCACCACCATATTTTCAACAACGTGATTATGGAAATGGTGATTTGGGTATAGGTAATGAAGCAACTGAAGGAGAATATTTAAAAAATATACTAACAGTTTTTTGGGAATGTGTGCGCGTCTTGAAAAAAACTGGAGCAATAGTTTTTAATTTGGGAGATAAATATATTAATGGCAGTTTATCTCTAATTCCTTATAAATTTGCAATTCAAGCCACCCAAAATCAAAGTATTTTTCTTATTAATCAAATTACATGGTCAAAACTAAATCCTACACCACGTCAAGATAAAAGGAAATTAATACAAGCTACAGAACCTTTCTTCATATTTGCTAAATCAAAGGATTATTACTTTAATTTAGATAGTTATTTACAACACTTAGACACTTTTCATAAAAGCATAAAAAGTAAACCATCTGATAAATTAGGTAAAAAATATCTGGAATTAATCAAAAATTCAGATTTAAGCGAAGAACAAAAAATAAATGCTACTAAAGCATTAAATCAAGCTATTTTGGCAGTACATAATGGAGAAATTGAAGGATTTAGAATGAAAATTCATGGAATACATAAATTAGCCTATGGTGGACAAGATGGAGGCAGAAATAACCAAATTAAGAATAATGGTTTTACTATTATTAGAATTTTAGGAAACACGATGAAAAAAGACATCATCGAAAGTCCGGTAGAAATTACTAAAAATAATCATCATCCAGCAGTTTATCCTATATATATTATTCAAGAACTTATTAAATTGTTAACTCAAGAAGGTGATTTTGTCCTTGATCCTTTTTGTGGTAGTGGGACTAGTTGTGTAGCAGCTAGAAATTTAAATAGAAACTATTTAGGAATTGAAATTAATCCTGAGTATGTAAATTTAGCTAATAACCGTATGGAAGAACCTGATTCTAAACAACAGGAATTATTTATATGAAATATAATTATAATCAAGACATAGAAATATTAGAAAAATTTTATCAGCAAGCAATTGAATTAATTGAAAATCAAGCATTATCAGAAATTCAGGAAGAAATAAAAGTAAGCCTAGATATTTTTATTCAGAAAATAGAAACTGATAAATCTTTAATTCAGGTAATTATTACAACTTTACTTAAGAAAATAATTAAACCTGAGCAAGATATTAGGTTACACATGGCTAAATTTCCAAATGGATATTCTGCTAGAGTCCTTGATACTAAGGTAACTACACCATTTTTTAAAATAAATTTTCCACGATACGCTAATAAGGAAACTGCATTTTTAACAAAAGCAACACGCGCAGAAATTATCTGGAATTTTGAGGAAGGAATAAAATTACCATTGAGAAGCAAAAGTTTAGTTGAACCTTTTTTAACACTAATTGATAAAATTGAAAATCAAAAAATTGATATTGAACAATGCATAATTTATATTTTATCGCAGTTGCATCTTCTGTCCCAATATCATGAAGTGGTTTTTTTAGAAACTTTAGAAGTTGCTAATTCTGTAAATATTATCAATATTAATAGAGTGATGAAAATGGTAGAAAGACATTTTCAAGAACCTTTAAGTTCTAGGCTACCAGTTATCGTAATTTTTGCTATTTACAAACAGTTATTTAAAACTATCCGCAGATTTAAAAATAAAATATTACTACCTTTAAATGTTCATACTTCTGCTGATAAACATGGTTATGGTGATATAGAAATAAGAGATAACCATAATAATCCATTTGAAATATTAGAAATAAAACATAATGTTCCTATTGATAGAAATATGATATTAGATATAGTGAAAAAATCTGCCAATACAACAATAGAAGGGTATTATATTCTGACGACATATAAAGACTGTTTTATTAATCAAGATGAAGAAGAATATATTAATGAATTAATTTTGAATATTAAAAGAGAAAGTGGTTTAGAGATTATTGCTAATGGTATTGTGAATACTTTAAAATATTACTTGCGTTTTATAGAAGATTATCGTGAATTTATTAACACATATACCGAAGAATTAGTAAAAGATGCTAGAAATTCAACAGAAATTAAAGAATCTCATATTCAAGCTTGGCGGATAATTTTACAAGAATATCTATTCTAACTCAATTACAGCGATTTCCAATCATATAAGGTACATCTTAGCCCCCTCATCGCTTGCGGGGAGGGGGTTGGGGGTGGGGTTCTTGTTCTGGGTTTGATGACAATTTGCTGTAAAAACCCAATCAGAAGAAAAGTGAGAATAAACAATGAGGAAAACTTTAAAGAAAAAAGGTTCTTCGGTTATTTTTATGGAAAACCTGGTTCAAAATCATTGAAAGCCCTATTGTGTAGGCATTTCATTGAAAATATGGAAATAATTGTTTATAACCCTTGTCCCGTAAGGGTTTTGTTATCATCAATCCTCAATCACCATAAAAGGGACGCAAGAGCCAGAAAAAACTAGAACAGTTACCACTAGAAAGACAGCAAAAAATTTCTGAAGAATCTAACTTTCTCATTGCTGAAGAAATGACACGACAACAATTGAGACTAGCACTCAAACTCACTCAAGAGCAAATGTCAAAACTTCTTCAAATTGATCAAGGAAATATTTCTCAAATGGAACAAAATACTGATTTAATGCTTTCAATTCTGCGAAAGTATATTGCTGATTTAGGTGGTGATTTAAAGCTTGTTGTTGAATTTCCTAACCGTCCACAAGTTACTTTATCAGGAATTTCTGAGATTGATATCTGAGTAGCCAACGATATCTTGAACCTGTAGAAAGCAAATTTTCCTTTTAGGTGAAATTTTGATCCAACCTACAGCATCAAATAATATAATAAATGTAACTGCTATGTTCTTTACCACTTGATAATATATGATAGAACGAGAAATACTGAATCGTATTACTACAAATCCCAAAGTAATGGCTGGAAAACCGACAATTAAGGGTACACGCTTAACCGTCGAGTATATTCTTAATCTCCTTGCATATGGTGCAACAGTCGCAGAAATTCTGGAAGAATATGAAGGTTTAGTAGAAGCAGATATTCGCGCTTGTTTATTATTTGCATCTCGCTCTCTAGAAAGTACCAGTTTCATGCCTTTGATTGCGGAGATTGCCTAGATGCGATTTTTAGTAGATGAAAATACAGGTGTGGCTGTCGCTCGCTGGTTACGTGAACAAGATTATGAAGTTTTCTCAGTTTATGAACAAGGACGGGGAATAGATGATGACACAATTATTCAAAAGGCCTTTGATGAAAATTGGATTTTGATTACTAGTGACAAAGATTTTGGCGAGAAAGTTTATCGAGATAAATACCCTCACCGGGGTGTGATTCTTCTGCGTTTGGAAAATGAACGTTCAGCAAATAAAATCTATATTTTACAACAGGTATTAGAGCAGCATAAGGAAAAGTTAGTAGATAGTTTTGTCGTAGTTACTGAAAATCAGATTAGATTTGCCAGATTAAAATAATTGCTGAGTCGGATATTTCGGATGTTTAAGATTATGGTGCGTTGCACTTTGGGACAACGCACCCTACTGGCTGAAAATCATAACAAATATCTGTAGGGGTTTAGCAATGCTTTACCCTTTCATTTTTAACAATGATGGAGGATGTTCATCTCGTTCCCAGTCTCTGACTGGGAACGCATTTTAGAAGGCTCTGCCTTCAATGATATTAGAGGCAGAGCCTCATCAACTGCATTCCTAGTCAGAGACTAGGAACGAGATGTGGTAGGGATTTGAGATTAAGTTGACACCATTAAGCTTTTGCTTTACCTTTCATTTTTAACAATGATGGAGGATGTTTATCATCTTTCATCATTTCAATTTTCGCTTTTTATTTTGATAATACAATGTTTATTTCTTTTACTATTATGGGTTGTTCTTTAGAATTGCTGAAATCAGGAGATTGTGCAGAAGTGTTGAATCCTGCAATAAAACTTGACAATGTTTGCGTTTTACCCAGGCAAAATCCCTTATTTATTGAGAATAGAGTCATTAACTGCTCAAATTTGGTATCACCAATGCCAATGCACAACTTGAACAAGATCATCAAAATCTTAACATTCAACACTTCTGGAGATTGTGGCATTGTTACTGTTTGCCAAAGTCAGGATGAAACGATTAGAAAAAAGCTGATATCAATGGGGCATTAAAACAGGGAAGACGATTACTGTAGAACAGCAATTTCCGACTTTTGTGATTAAATGTGGTGATTTATCTATGACCATAGATCGGGAAATAGCACAGGCCATTGATGTCCGAGTAATTGATTCCTGAACATATAGGAATCCGGGTTGATTCCTATATGTCTTCATTGTAGTTTGGCAATAAACAAAGAAACAAAATCTGCTCTGTTTGTTTTCAGCCTTGATTTAAACCTTACAGCGATTTCCAATCATATAAGCTACATCCTAGCCCCCTCCCCGCAAGCGATGAGGGGGTTGGGGGTGGGGTTCTTGTTCCAGGTTTGATGACAATTTGCTGTAATTAAAATTTGGCGTTGCTGAATTAAGATATGAAAATCAAAAATCCCATTTCTTAAGCTCTTACTCTTTGCGACTCTGCGCCTTTGCATATTAGCAAAGCGGGCGAAGTCTGATAAATTCATTTGGATTGTTACATTTAGAGCATATTGTGTTTTATCAATTAAGAATTGAGTTAGATTCAGGATAATCAAAATTCAGGTAAATTCAGGTAAATTTATACATTCAGCATATCATATAATAATTTAGACTTAATTTAACCTTTGATTACTTAAAAAATATCAATATTTACACAAATCAACGCCACTTCATTATGGCTTTTAATTTAGATGAGGCAATTAAAATTGCTAACCACGCCGTTTTAGCAAAGTTCAATCGTGGCTTAACTGATGTGGAAATAATTGTACTTAAAGGAGCTTGGCAACGACATGAGTATAATCAAATCGCGGCTAAGAACCAATATGCAACAAGTTATATTAGTCAAGATATTGCACCCAAGCTTTGGAGGTCATTGACAGAAGCTCTGGGGGAAAAAGTCAAAAAAAGTAATTTTAAAGAAGCCTTAAAACGACATTGGGAAAAGCAATGTTGGGAGCGGCAATTTACATCGGAATATTACCTACCAAGCGCGGAACCAATAATTAACCATAGTCAGCAGTATCATAGCAAAATTCAAGAAGTTTCTCCTCCATTATCTTTAACTCAAACGGAACACAGCTTACTAATTTCAGAATTATATGTAGAGCGTGTTCGTATTGAAATGCTTTGCTATGAAACTTTGCTGCAACTGGGTTCTTTGATTCGAGTTAAAGCCCCTCAACTAATGGGGAAGACATCTCTCATTGAGAGGGTATTAGCTAAGGTGACAAAACAGGGCTATCGTACAGTCAG